>NZ_MJYC01000027.1:0-73549 GCF_001763115.1 Campylobacter sp. BCW_4323
TTACTTGGTTTAGAGATTGGTTGCCTAATTTAAAAACTTCAGTAGAACTTGGAGCTAAGTTTAATATCAATCCTAAAGTAGAAGCTGAGGCTAGATTTGGAAATATAAAAGTAAGTGATGAGTTTGATTTACCAAGAATACAAAAATTTGTAAGCACTTCTTTTATCGTTCCTGTTAATGAAGCTTTCTATTTTAGTTTAAACTATAATGGAATGTTTGATAAAGATGGCAATACCCATACAGGATTTGCTCAGTTTAATTATCTTTGGTAATCTTATAAAAGATCATACCTTAGTTTAATTAGTTTTTACTCTCCTACTTGTTAAAATTTCATCCTGATAATTTTAAAATTATTAGGATGGATGTTTTTTTGGATAATTAAAAATTTAACCGTATATAATAAATGTGATTTTATTACTTCAAATTTATAAATTCAATTAATGAATAAAATTAAGAATGATTTTAAAAATAAAAATTAATATTACAGGGTTTATTAGAATTTTAAGAATTCCAAGATGGAATCTTGAAATTCTTACACTAAAAAATTAAAGTGCTTTTTTTGCGGCCTCTGCAATTTTTGCAAAAGCAGCAGCATCATTCATAGCTAAATCTGCTAGAATTTTTCTATCAAGTTCAATACCTGCTTTTTTAAGTCCATTGATAAATCTTGAATAACTTAAATCATTAAGCCTACAAGCAGCATTGATACGCACAATCCAAAGACGGCGAAAGTCTCTTTTTTTACGGCGTCTATCACGATAAGCATAGACTAGACTTCTTTCTAATTGTTCTTTCGCTTTTCTAAAATGTTTGCGGCGTCCACTATAAAAACCACGTGCTAATTTTAAAACTTTTTTGTGTCTGCGGCGTCTAACAACACCTGTTTTTACTCTTGCCATTTTTATTTCCTTTCATAAAGTGGCGTCCAAATTTGGAGCTTACCCTTGAAATTTTATCTCAGAGGGGAGTTTGAATGACTTTTAGTCAAAAACTTAAATTCCTAGCATTTTTTCAACAGCTTTTACATTTGTGCTATGCACATATTTAGCTGTGCGAAGATCACGCATTCTTTTTGCAGGTTTTTTAGTCAAAATATGACTTCTAAAAGCTGAGCCTCTTTTGATTTTATTTTTACCTACTTTGAAGCGTTTAACTGCGCTTTTAACGCTTTTCATCTTTGGCATACGCTTTCCTTATTTAGATAAATTTTCATTTTTCAAATTAAAAGAAAAGCTAAATACTATCAAATGTTTTCTAATTTTTGACTGAATTTAATTTTTAAAAAACTTGGCACACCTTTTGCTTATAAAAAATCAGCAATATTTTGGAAAGATTTAAAATGACTATAAATTCGGCAAATCCGTATCAAAATTTAACTTTATCTAATCCTTTACAGAATAACTCTGCTCTAAATTTGATTAAAGATAGCAAAGCTTTAGAACAAGAAGGAAATGAAAATAGCTTAGAACAATTAAGTTATATTTTTAATAATACCACTTATGCTAGTGAATTTGGATTTAGAATCAATGAAGAAGGTTTTTTCGATAAAGATTTAAATAAAATTGCCAATATACCAGAATCTTACGATATTAACATTAAAAGCGTTAGAAGTATAGCAAAAGAACTTGCAAAACAAGATGAAATTTTAAATTATAATAAAATTGATCTACCTTATCTTTTAAATAGCTATCATAGTTCATTAAAATCTATAAATTCAGAATTTTTACAAGATGATAATGCTTATTTAAATCGTGATTTTATTTCAAAACTATCATCAGGTTTTTCAACAGATAATGGAGAATTTTTGGGCCAAATTTCAAGAATTTACAACAATCAAGAAGAAATTGATTTAGCATTAAGCAATATCACAAATTTAAATACCTTAATGTTAGATAACAAAATAACTAATTTTCATTTTAATAAAGCCATAGAGAATACTTCTTCTAATGAAATTTTAAAACCTTATTTAACTAAAAATGCAGAAGTATCAAAATCTGGTCTTTTAATGAATTTTATTTACCATGATATAAAAACCCAAAATGAAAAAGAATTTAACTTTTTTATGAAACCTATCACTCTAGAACTGAGCTCTCATCAAAATTTACAAAAAATTCTTAAAGGCGAAATGGATATAGAAGATTACATTAAAAAAGAAAATGAAAAAAAGATGAGTTTTGATCTTTATCTTTATGTTAATGGTATAGATAAAAAAACAAGTACTCAAGACAAACTATCTGTATTTTTTCAACAATATATTAACTACCAAAAAGATATGGATTTAAGAGAATTTGCAAATTCAAGCTCAATATTTCAAATTTATATCGATCAAACTCGCAATGATTTTGATACTCTTAAAAAACAATATCAAAACCAAAGTCAAGACACGCAAAGATTAGAAGAAGTAAATCAACTACGCTCTAATTCTATAGAAAATTTTCTAGAACGTCGCCAAAAACAAGCAAATATAAATAAAATTCTAAACTCTTATATGTCTGTGATGGTTTAAAATAATTTTTATAAAAAATATATAAATTATAAATATTTCAATAATAATAATTTTTATATGAGTAATTAATAAAATTTTAAGTATTATAACATTATAATCCGCTCCCGAAAAAATATAAATATAAAAACAGTCAAAACCATGATTTATAGTGAAAAAATTATTTCAATGAATAATGATCTTTTAGATCATCAACATAAAGAACTTTTTGAAATTTCTAAAAAACTCTCTTTAATGAGCCAACGTCATGTTGAAACAAAAGAATTAAAAATTGTTTTAAGAGAGTTGTTGATAATGATCAATAGACATTTTTCAGATGAAGAAGCCTTTATGAGAGAAATAGAATATCCTTATATCAACCATCATACAAGAATTCACAGAAAAATTATCTTAGAAATTGAAGAAATTATCATCAGTGAAGCTAAATTTGTAAATATAATGACTGAAAAGCTAGATCTCGTTGTTCAAGATTTTATCTTTAAACATACAGTCAAAGAAGATTCAAAAATAGTAAAGTATTACGAAGAAAAATTTAAGAAATAACATTTCTCGTTTTTACTATATAAAATTCACAAAATATTTCACTTTAAAAATTTTACTTTAACATTTTATTTTTGTTATAATTTTTAACCTAATTTTTATAAATTTTTGTTATTATCCGTTTTCGAATAAAGATAAAAAATATCCTAATTAAAGTTAAGGATAAATTAAGGATTTTAAAGTGAAAGTATATTTAGATAACAATGCAACGACGATGCTTGATCCTAATGCTTATGAGTTGATGCTACCTTTTTTAAAGGATATGTATGGAAATCCAAATAGCCTTCATCAATATGGAAGCACAACACATCCTGCTTTAAGAGAAGCTTTGGACAAACTTTATGCAGGGCTTGGAGCAAATGACTTAGATGATATAGTTGTAACCTCCTGTGCAACAGAAAGCATTAACTGGGTGCTTAAGGGTGTGTATTTTGATCATATTTTAGATAAGGAACGTAATGAAGTGATTATTTCTAGCGTAGAACACCCTGCTGTTACTGCTGCTGCTTATTTTTTAAAAAGTCTTGGAGTAAAAGTCATAGAACTCCCTGTAAATGAAGAAGGGGTTTCTACTGTAGAAGATTTACGTAAAGTGATTAGCGATAAAACAGCACTTGTAAGTGTTATGTGGGCAAATAATGAAACAGGTATGATTTTTGATATTAAAGCGATGGCGGAACTTGCACATGAATTTGGCGCTCTTTTTCATACAGATGCTACTCAAGCAGTAGGTAAAATAAAGGTTAATTTAACTCAAGTAGGAGTTGATTTTGCTTCATTTTCGGCACATAAATTTCATGGACCAAAGGGTGTGGGTGGACTTTTTATAAAAAAAGGACTTAAACTTACTCCACTTTTACACGGTGGAGAACACATGGGTGGTCGTAGAAGTGGGACTTTAAATGTGCCTTACATAGTGGCTATGGGCGAGGCTTTGCGTATTGCAAATACTATGCTTGATTTTGAAGATTCTCATATACGCCGTTTAAGAGATAAACTAGAAGATCAAATTTTAGCCTTGCCTGATACAACAGTTGTTGGAAAAAGGGAACACCGTGTGCCTAATACAATCTTAGCAAGTATTAAAGGTGTTGAAGGCGAAGCAATGCTTTGGGATTTAAATAAAAATGGTATAGCAGCAAGTACGGGCTCAGCCTGTGCAAGTGAAGCTTTAGAAAGCAATCCTATTATGGAAGCTATCGGTGCGGAGCATGATTTAGCGCATACAGCTTTAAGACTTTCTTTGTCACGTTTTAACACTGAAGAAGAAATTGATTATGCAGCAAAACAAATTAAAAATGCAACACAGAGATTAAGAGCAATTTCTTGTACTTATGCTTATAATCCAAATAATTACAAATAAGGATGAAAAATGGGAAAAAATAGTTTAATTGGTGGATCCATTTGGGATGAGTATTCACAAAAAGTTCAAGATAGAATGAATAATCCTCAACATATGGGAGAATTTAGCGAAGAAGATGCTAAAGCACGCAATGCAAAATTGATCGTAGCTGATTTTGGTGCAGAAAGTTGCGGCGATGCAGTAAGACTTTTTTGGCTTGTAGATGAAAAAACTGATAAAATTATCGATGCAAAATTTAAAAGTTTTGGTTGTGGTACAGCTATAGCAAGTAGCGATACTATGGTAGATCTTTGCATAGGAAAAACTGTAGATGAAGCAGTAAAAATCACAAATTTAGATGTGGAATTTGCTATGCGTGATAATCCAGAAACTCCAGCTGTTCCACCTCAAAAAATGCACTGTTCGGTTATGGCTTATGATGTAATCAAACAAGCAGCAGCTCATTATAAAGGTATAAGTCCTGAAGATTTTGAAGATCAAATTATAGTTTGTGAGTGCGCTAGAGTAAGTCTTGGAACTATTAAAGAAGTGATTAAACTTAATGATTTGCATAGTGTAGAAGAAATCACACAATATACTAAAGCAGGTGCTTTTTGCAAATCCTGTATCAAGCCAGGCGGACATGAAAAAAGAGATTATTACCTTATAGATATTTTAGCTGAAACCAGAGCCGAGATGGATAGAGAAAAACTCAAAAATACAATGAAAAGTGATGTGGCTTTTGATGAAATGACCGTAGTAGGACAATTAAAAGCAGTTGAAAGTGTTTTAGATGCTGAAATTCGCCCTATGCTTCATAATGATGGTGGAGATTTGGAAGTGATTGATATACAAAAGGCTGAAGGTGCAGCAATTGATGTTTATATTCGTTATCTTGGTGCTTGTAGCGGTTGTTCTAGTGGAAGTGGTGCAACACTTTATGCTATTGAAACGATTTTACAAGAAGAATTAAGTCCAAATATACGCGTTATGCCAGTTTAAAAAATAGCAAGATAAAATCTTGCTATTTTATAGCTTTTGCTTGCAAATCAAGAGGTGGTAAATTTTCTATATAAATACTGCGACTTGGGAAAGCAAAAGTTAAGCCATTTTTTTCGATTATACGCATAAACTCAAGCATTAAGCTTTGTCTAGCTTCCCTAAAATCTTTTGCGCCTATTTTTTTAGTATAAAAATAAAGCTCTATATTAATACTACTATCTGCAAATTCACTTAAAGCCACATAACAAGCATTTTTATAGCCTTCTAAATCGTTAATAGATACAAGATTTTGACGATATTTTGTCGTATGATCACCATATTTTAATGCACTATCCTCATCGTGAGCTACCAAATCACTTGTATCCAAAAATTCTTTCAAATCTTTTACACATTGATCTAATTTTTCAGGAGTAGCATCATAACCAACACCCAAATACATTCTAACATGGCGACCCATGCGCCTTTTACTCCAATTTTTGATATTAGCCCCCATAATAGTTGAATTTGGTAAAAATACGAGACAATTATCAAAAGTTCTAATAGTAGTTTTTCTAAGTCCTATTTCAACTACTGTTCCTTCTATACCTGAAACCTCTACCCAATCTCCTTGATTAAAACTATTATCAAAAAGTAAGAGTATAGAAGCAAAGAAATTTGCAATTATATCTTTCGCTGCTAAAGCAACAGCTAAACCACCAATTCCCAAAGATGCAATAATAGCTGAAATATTAAAACCAAGCTGAGCAAGGATATATAATAAAGCTATGATAATAATAACAAAATATAAAATTTTAATAATTAAATTTACAACTTCTTTTTTTCCACTTTTTTGAGCAAGCTTAGAAACTAGTACCATTCCATAACCATCAAGCATTTTTAAAATAAGCCATGCAATCAAAACCGCATAAATTATGTGGAAAAAATTACTCAAATTAATACTTAAAGGTGCAGGATAAGTTGCTATAGTAAGACAAATCGAAATAGCATAAACGATGAGAAAAAAACTCACTGGTTTTTTAATATTCTCAATAAAAATAACTTTAATATCATCTACATCATTTTTATTTCTATAAAAAAGCCGAACAAGGAAAAAATATACTATATTTGCAAAAAAACGTCTTAAAGATATAAAAAATACTAAAACCAAAGCAGAAATTACTATTTTTCCGATATTAATAAAACCTACCCCAATTGCCTCGTTTATACGATCTATCCAAACTTGAAGCTCAAGTAGTGAAAAAATATAATTACTTTCAAGCAAATCTGCATTTGATCGTAAATACTTAAGAATTTCAGAATAAGAATCTAGAGCGTTACTAATATATCTTTCTTTTAGGGTAATTTTTTCCAATTCTTCTGGATTTGTAATTTTACTTTTAAAACTATCTAAATTTACACTAGAAGAATTTTGTAAATTTTCCATTGCCTTATCAACAGTAGCAATTAAATCTTCACTACTTGCTGTATTTTTAAAAAGTTTTTCCACTTCAAACAAAGAAGAATAAAAACTTTCCACAATGTTAAAATAAACTAGATTAAGAGTGGCATCTGTATAAATGTAAGGCTTATTAATATTCTTTTTTTGAACATCTAGTAATTTTTCTTTTGCTTTTAAAAATCTAACCACTGCCTCTTCATTAATCTTTTGTCCTACTATCATATCGGGTATTTTTGCTAAAATAGTCTTTTTGTCTTTTTCAAATTCACTTAAAATACCATTAAAAGTGCTTGAATTTTCATCATTGTTTTTCTTAAATTCTTTAATTTGATTGTTAAGATCAACATATTTTTCAACTAAAGCATAAATTCCTTCATCTTCTTTACTAATATTCGCATCAATAAATTTAAATTCTTGTGCTCCAAGGTATAAAATAAAAAAACATAAACTAAAAATAATTTTTTTCATTGAACTTTCCTATCTTGTATTAAAGTAAAAATTTTTGCTTTAAAATCATACTCATAAATTTCACCTGTCTCTATAATATAATACCAAGCATGTATTTCTATTTTTCCTTCATCTAAAGCTTCTTGCACGCCTGGATAAGTAAGTATATTTTGCAAAGAATTTACTAAATTTAATTTTTCTGTAAGCCATGAACGCATAGCCAAATCGTCTCTTGCAAAAATCATCACATCTTTTTTTATCGGATCTAACATAGTAAGCCATTTTTTCACGTTAGGAATTTGATTTAACTCTTCATCAGAATAATAAAGAGCATTGCAACCTCCACAATTACTATGGCCACAAACGACGATATTTTTAATATGCAATGAATTTAAAGCATACTCTATTGCTGAAGTTGTCGCCAAGTAATCTTCTCCAACGCGATAAGGTGGAACTATATTTGCAATATTTCGTATTACAAAAAGCTCACCTGGACCCGTATTAGTGATCAAATTTGGAATTACTCTAGAATCAGAACAACCTATAAAAAGAGTATGGGGATTTTGCTTATTTTTTAGACTTTCAAAAAGTTCTTCATGCTCCTTAAAGTCTTCTTGCATAAACTTAATCGCACCGCTAATAAGATTTTCCATAAAACCAACCTAAAACTAAAATCTTGAAATTATAGCAAAATTTCAGCAAAGATTTCATTTAAGCATTAAGATATTATATAAATTAACTTTTTATTTAGTCTAATATGTTAGATTTCGCTCAAGATTTTAAAAAATCTAACAATTTTGCAAGGAGAATTTTATGAGTCTTTATGATAGAGACTACTCAAGATCAAAAGAATTTGAAAATACACGCTCAAGCGAATTAAGTATTTTTATTAAACAAACTTATCAACTTTTTGCTGCTTCATTATTAGCTGCAACAGTAGGTGCGTATGTAGGAATTTTTGCTTTAGCATCATTTTTTATACAATCACAAGTAACTTTTTGGATCCTTTTTGCTGTTGAAATCGGACTTTTATTTGCTTTGCAATGGAAAAAAAGAGAGGCTCCATTAAATCTTGTTTTACTTTTTGGTTTTACTTTCTGCTCAGGTTTAACGCTTACACCTTTACTTATTTCAGTTTTAGCTCTACCAGCTGGAGGAATTATCATCGCTCAAGCTTTTGCTTTAACAACGGTTGCTTTTGCAGGACTTAGTGTATTTGCTATGAATACAAAAAAAGATTTTACTGTTATGGGCAAAGCTTTATTTATAGTATTAATCGTTATTGTAGCAGCATCTTTACTAAACCTTTTCTTCCAAAGCAGTATAGTTAATCTAGCTATTTCAGCAGTAGCTGCAATATTATTTTCATTTTACATTCTTTATGATACGCAAAATATTATCCGCGGAAATTATGAAACTCCAATCGAAGGTGCAGTAGCACTTTATCTTGATTTTGTTAATCTTTTCGTATCTTTACTTAATATCTTAAGAAGCTTCAATAGCAGATAAGTTTTTGTGGGATTTTTCTCACAAAAACTTATCAAGTTTCAAAACTTTTCAAGTTTTATTTAGCTAAAATAATCATTTAAAAATTAACTTTTAGGAATTTTCAATGATCACTCTTTTAATCATTTTACAATTTATCATCGTTGTAGTTATTTGTATAGCAGTTTTACTTCAAAAAAGTTCAAGTATAGGACTTGGAGCTTATAGTGGAAGCAATGAAAGTTTATTTGGCGCCAAAGGACCGGCTGGATTTTTAGCAAAATTTACCTTTGTTATGGGAATTTTACTTATTGCAAATACTATTGGTCTTGGTTATTTATACAATAAAGCTAGCAAGGACTCTCTAGCAGAGAAAATTAAAGTAGAAAACAACACTACTATTCCAAGTGCTCCTATTGCACCTGCTACCCCAAACACAAATTCTATCGCTCCAAGTGCACCACAACTTCCAAGCGATGTTAATTCAAGTAAATAATTAAAGGAAATGATAATGCTAAGTGAAATTTTTAACAAACAAAAAACCCAAAGTGAAAAATCTTTAGAAGCCTTAAAAAAAGACTTCACCACTTTAAGAACTGGAAAAGTTAATACCCATATTTTAGATCATATTACAGTGGATTATTATGGAACTCAAACTCCTTTAAATCAAGTAGCAACTGTTTTAGCAAGTGATGCTTCAACTATTAGCATCACTCCTTGGGAAAAACCTTTACTAAAAACCATAGAAAGCGCTATTGCAGCTGCAAATATCGGCGTAAATCCAAACAATGATGGCGAAAGTGTAAAATTATTTTTCCCTCCGATGACTAGAGAGCAAAGAGAAGAAAATGTAAAACAAGCTAAAGCTATGGGTGAAAAGGCAAAAGTTTCTATAAGAAATATACGCAAAGATGCCAACGATGCAGTTAAAAAACTAGAAAAAGATAAGGCAATAAGCGAAGATGAAGCAAAAAAAGCTTATGATGAAGTGCAAAAACTTACTGACGCCTATACAACAAAAATTGATGAGAGTGTAAAAAGCAAAGAAAGTGAACTTTTAAAGGTTTAACGATGAATTTAGAGCAAATTTATAAAGATTGTGGTGCTTATTTAGAAGGGCATTTTTTACTAAGTTCAGGTAAACATTCACAGTTTTATCTTCAAAGTGCAAAAGTTTTAGAGGATCCAAAATTAGCAGCAAAACTTTGTGATGAACTTGCAAAGATTATTGCAAGCTATAAGATAGAATTTGATAGCATTTGCTCTCCTGCTTTAGGTGGAATTTTAGCAGGTTATGAGCTTGCAAGAGCTTGCAATAAACGTTTTATCTTCACTGAAAGAGTAAATAAAGAAATGACTTTAAGACGTGGTTTTGAAGTAAAAAAGGGTGAAAAATTTGTAATTTGTGAAGATATCATTACTACAGGTGGTAGTGCTTTAGAGAGTGCAAAAATCATTGAAAGTTTAGGTGGCATTGTTGTAGGTTTTGCAGCATTAGCAAATCGTGGTTTTTGTGCGGTAGAAAATTTAAAATCTTCAAGAAAAGATAATGCGAAATTACCTGAAAATTTACCACTCTTTACTCTAGGAAATTTTGAATTTGAAATTTATGATGAAACAAATTGTCCGCTTTGTAAAAAAGGGAGCAAAGCCATAAAACCAGGAAGTCGTGGAAATTAAATGAAAACTAAAGCAAAAATTAGCTCTAGATGGTTAAGATTTAGAGCTTTGCTTATAGATATTTTTCTTATTTATGTTCCTATTTTGTATTTATTTTATTTTATATTAGGCTCTAAAGAAGCTTTTTTAAACAATCATTTTATCACAACTTTATGCACTTTTTTATTTGGTTTGATTCAAGCTATTTTTTTAACAAAAAAGGCACAAAGCCCAGGTCTTAAAGCATATGATTTATATCTTATTGATATAAAAACGGGAAAGAAACTAAGTTTTCTTAGAATTTTACTAAGATATGTGATATTTATTATAAGTTTTGGCTTACTCTTTGGTTTATTTGTCAGTTTTGTAAGAAAAGATCGTTTAAATTTACATGATATTTTAACTCAAAGTTGTATAGCCACCAAAGCATAAAGAAAGGTTAAAAAATGCAAAGAAAAAGAATTTACAATCCAAACTCAAACGAAACCCTAGGAGATCGTAAAGTTTTTGATGGTAACCCACATGGAATTTTAAATTTCACTAAGGCAAAATATACTTGGGCTTTAAAACTTTGGGATTTAATGGAGGCAAATACTTGGTTTCCAAAAGAAGTGGATACAACTAAAGATGCACTTGATTATCGCTGTAATTTAACTGCAGGTGAAAAAAGAATGTATGATTTGGTTTGGAGTCAGCTTATTTCTATGGATAGTTTTCAAACTAATAATTTAGCAGATAATATCAATCCTTACATCACAGCTCCTGAAATCAATGCGGTTTTAGCACGCCAAGCTTATGAAGAGGCAAACCATTCAAAATCTTACGCTGTTATGGTAGAAGCGATTTGCGATAATACAGATTTGATTTATGAAATGGAAAAGCATGATGAAACTTTGCGTGAAAAAAATGACTTTATTTCAAGCATTTATGAAGAATTAGCAGGCGATGTAGATGATAATAAACTTCTTTTGGCTATGGTGGCAAATCAAATTTTAGAAGGAGTATATTTTTATAGTGGCTTTACTGCTATTTACGCACTTGCACGTGCAGGAAAAATGCTAGGTTCAGCACAAATGATCCGCTTTATCCAAAGAGATGAAATTACACATCTTTTATTATTTCAAAATATGATCAATTCAGTACGCAAAGAAAGACCTGATTTGTTCCATGATGAAAATATCAATAAAATTTATGATATGTTTAAAAAAGCTGGAGATCTTGAGATTAAATGGGGTAAATACATCACTCAAAATCAAATCATGGGCTTTACTGATGATATCATAGAAGAATATATCCATTATCTTGTAGATCAAAGATTAAGCGCAATCAATTTAGACAAGTTATACAATGCAAAACATCCTATTAAATGGGTAGATGATTTTTCAAAATTTAACGATCAAAAGAGCAATTTCTTTGAAAGTAAAGTAACGAATTATTCTAAGGGTAGCATAAGCTTTGATGACTTCTAAAACTTCTTTAGCCTTGCTTTGTGATTTTTATGAATTTACAATGTCTCAAGGCTATTTCAAAAACAATAAAAAAGATCAAATTTGTTATTTTGATATATTTTTTAGAAAAATTCCAGATTCAGGATCTTTTGCTATTTTTGCAGGTCTTGAAGATATTTTAGACTTTGTTGAAAATTTGAGTTTTGATGCAGAAGATATAGAATTTTTAAGAAAACAAGGTATTTTTGATACAGAATTTTTAGATTTTTTAGCTAACTTTAAATTTAAAGGTGAAATTTATGCTATGCGTGAAGGAGAAGTGATTTTTCCAAACGAACCTTTGCTATGTATTAAAGCTACAACCATAGAAGCACAGCTTTTAGAAACTTTTTTACTTTTAAGTTTAAACCACCAAAGCCTTATTGCCACCAAAACTAATCGTATCGTGCGTGCAGCTAAAGACAGTAAAATTTTAGAATTTGGCTCACGCAGAGCGCAAGGAAGTGAAGCAGCCTTAAAAGGGGCAAGAGCAGCTTTTATAGGAGGTTGCATAGGAAGTGCTTGTACTTTAGCAGGAAAAATTTATAATATCCCTATCAATGGAACTATGGCACATTCTTGGGTGCAAATGTTTGAAAATGAACTTGAAGCTTTTAAAGCTTATGTGAAAATTTATCCAAAAAATCCTGTTTTTTTGATCGATACTTATGATTGTCTAAATAGCGGACTTAAAAATGCGATTAAAGTTTTTAAAGAATTTGGCATCCAAGAAGGCGGTGTGAGAATAGATTCTGGAAATTTACTTGAGTTAAGTTTGAAAATCAGACAAGAACTTGATCAAGCAGGACTTCAAAAATGCAAAATCATAGCTTCTAACGCCCTTGATGAATGGAGCATTAAAAAACTCAAAGAACAAAACGCACCTATTGATATCTTTGGTGTAGGCGAAAGATTGATCACTGCTTCAAGCGATCCTATTTTTAGTTGCGTTTATAAACTCGCAGCCTTAGAAGATCAAGGCATAAAACCTAAAATCAAAATCAGCGAAAATAACGAAAAATCAACCCTACCTCATTTTAAAAAGCTTTTTAGGGTTTATGATAAAAACACGCAAAAAATCCTTTTTGATGAGCTTTATGTTTTTGATGAAAACCCAAATCAAGATGAAAATTTAGAACGCAAAGAACTTTTAGAATTAGTCTACAAAGAAAAAAGACTTCTTAAAAAGTCATCTTTAAATACTATTCAAGATTATACAAAAGAGCAAATCTCAAAACTCGATGAGAGTTTTTTAGATCTTGATCGTTTTGTGAAATTTGAAGTAAAACTCTCACCTAAACTTCAAAATATCACTGAAGATCTTTTAAAAACTCGTTTTTAAAATCCACATAATTTAAAGCGGATTGTTTTAGAAAGCTTATTTCTTCATCGTTTAATTCACGCACAAATTTTGCAGGATTTCCAAGTATCAAAGAGCGTGGCGGAAATTTTTTACCCTTTGTTACAACGCTTCCAGCACCCACTATGCTATCTTCTTCTATCAAAGCATTATCCATGACAACAGCATTCATTCCGATTAAAACACGATTTTTTATCACACAAGCATGGATAACGCAATTATGTCCTATGGTTACATCATCTCCTATTATTGTAGGAAAACCAGCATCTTTTAACTTTCCTTTTTCATCAAATTCCCTATGCCAAACATGCACCGTGCTAAGATCTTGAATATTGGTTCTTTTGCCAATTTTTATAAAATTAACATCGGCCCTTAAAACACAATTAAACCAAATGCTACTTTCATCTCCTATTTCTATTTCTCCTATGATTTTAGCCCCCTCTGCAACAAAAACATTTTGACCTAGTTTGGGGCTATGATTTTTAAATTTTATAAGCATTTTTTTCCTTTTTATTTAAGTATAGCTAAGTTTAACTCTATTTCAACTTTTTTAGTTACAATTTTTATTTAAATTTATAGGAGAAGTAATGAACGCATTTGAACAAAAAAGATGTCAAAATATGGCTGAAGAAATTGCACAAAAAGTTTTTATCAATGAAGAGCTTTTTAATGCTTTTTGTCAAATTCCGCGTGAAATTTTTTCTCCTTTAAAAGCCCATGCTTATCGCCTTGATGCTTTGCCTTTGGCAAATTCTCAATGGATTAGTTCACCTTTAACTGTAGCTAAAATGACTATGGCTTTAGATTTTAAAAATGCTGATAGTATTTTAGAGATAGGTTGCGGAAGCGGCTATCAAGCTGCGATTTTAAGCAAAGTCATAAGGCGTGTTTTTACCATAGAACGCATAGAAAATTTAGCCAAAAAAGCCGCTCAAACTTTCAGAGAATTAGAACTTTTTAATATCAATGTAAAATTTGATGATGGACAAAATGGCTGGAAAAATTATGCTCCTTATGATAGAATTTTATTTTCTGCTTATGCGACACAAATTCCTGAAATTTTACTCGATCAATTAAGCGATGGCGGGATTTTAGTCGCTCCTATTTTACACAATGGCAAACAATTCATCACACGTCTTAGAAAAAATGGCACAAATTTACAAAAAGAAATTTTAGAAGAATGTTTATTTGTGCCTATAGTAGATGGAAAAGAATAAACTTTTTTTACAAAATTTATTAAAAACTCTTTAGAGCCTTTCTTAACTTTTCACTCATTTCATCAATATGTTCTTTTTGCAAAATCAAAGGAGGTAAAAATCTCAAATCATTCTCCCCACAACTTATCAGTAAAAGTGCATTTTCTTGGCATTTTTGAATGACCTTGGACACTTTTACACTTTTATCAAGACTAAGCCCTTGCATAAACCCTAAGCCTTTGCGTTTTTTACAAAAATCAAATTCTTTTATCAACTCATCTAAACTTTGCTCTAAATAAGGCGTGAGTTTATTGACATTTTCTAAAATTTTTTCTTCTTTAAAAATTTCAAAAACCGCATTCACTCCTGCACAAACCAAAGGATTTCCCCCATAAGTGCTACCATGATCGCCAGCTTCTAAAGAATTGCTTGCTACTTTTTGATTTATTACAAAAGCACCCACACTAAGCCCACAACCTAAGGCCTTAGCTGAAGTCATGATATCAGGCAAAATTTGTGCGTGCTCATAGGCAAAAAATTTTCCACTTCTACCTATGCCACATTGAATTTCATCAGCGATTAATAATATATCTTTTTCATCGCAAAGCTTTCTTAAGGCTTTGTAAAAATCTTTATTTGCAGGATTTATCCCACCTTCTCCTTGCACGCTTTCTAAGATAATGGCACAAGTTTTTTCATTTACTCGTTTTTCAACGCTTGAAATATCATTATATTTTGCAAATTTAACCCCTGAAATTAAAGGTTTAAAAGGCTTTTGATATTTTTCATTAGCAGTAAGCGATAAAGCTCCTAAAGTACGCCCATGAAAAGAATGCTTAAAAGCAATAAATTGTCCACTCTTAATACCTTTGTTAGAGGCATATTTTCTAGCTGTTTTCATCGCTCCTTCTATGCTTTCTGTGCCAGAATTTGTAAAAAAAACACGCTCTAAAGAACTAGCTTTGGCTAAATTTTTAGCTGCAGCGGCTATGTTTTCATTATAATATAAATTGCTAGTATGCAAAAGCTTATCCACTTGCACTTTGATTTTAGCATTAAATTTAACATGATTATATCCTAAAGCACAAACGCCTATACCACTTGAAAAATCAAGATATTTTTTAGCCTTATCATCAAAAAGATAAACCCCCTGCCCTTTTTCTAAAACTATATCAAAACGCTTATAAGTAGGGATAATATGACTTTGTTCTTTATAATCCATTTTCATTCTTTAGCCCACCAAAGTGCCTATACCTTCATCAGTAAAAAACTCAAGCAACAAAGAATGCTTCACGCGCCCATCTAAAATATGCACCTTTTTAACTCCATTTTCACAAGCATCAATGCAAGATTTTAATTTTACATGCATACCGCCTTCTATTTTAGGAGCTAAAATTTTAGCTTGTTCAAGACTGATTTTAGAAATCAAAGAATTTTTATCATTAAAATCCTCATAAAGCCCTGCAGTATCGGTTAAAAAAGCAAGTTTTTCAGCCCTTAAAGCCTTAGCAATCGCACAAGCTGCGTCATCAGCGTTGATATTATAAGTATTAAAATCCTCATCCATACCAATAGGAGCAATGATAGGTAAAAAATCTTTTTCTAAAAGCTCTTCTAAAATTTTAGAATTTACCTTTTGTATCGTGCCAACAAAAGCCAAATTTACATCTTTTTTCACACATTCTAAAAGTGCACCATCTTTACCACAAAGCCCTATGGTTTTAACTCCTAAATTTTGCAAACTATGGACTAAATTTTTATTGATATGATTTAAAACCATATTTGCTACTTCAGTAGTGGCTTTATCACTAACCCTAAGACCGTTTTTAAACTCACTCTTTACACCTAATTTTTCACACATAGCAGAAATATCTTTTCCCCCGCCATGTACAATGATAGGCTTTAAACCCACGAGTTTTAAAAGAGCTATATCTTGCATCACACAATGCTTTAGCTCTTCATCTTCCATAGCTGATCCACCGTATTTTATAAGTATAATCTTAGAATTAAACTTGCGTATATAAGGTAAAGCTTCGATTAAGACATTGGCTTTTTCTAAATATTTTTGCATGATAATTCCTTAAATATTAAAGCTGGTTTGATTATACTCGTTTAAAGAAAGATCGTAATAATTCGCATCTTCTCTTAAAGTAAAACCATAATGTTTCCAAAACTCATTACCCAAATCATTGTTTTTAAAAGCGATTAAGGCGATTTTATTGATTTTTTGAGCTTTTAAGGCCTCAAGACAAAATTTCGTCATCTCGTGTGCTATACCCTTTTTTCTATGATCTTTATGTACACATACATGATAAAATCCCCCTGTGCGTCCATCATGCCCGCAAAGTATGCTTCCTACAATTTCTTCATCAATCACTGCTACAACGCTAAGATTTGGGTTTCTATCTAAAAAATTTTCTATATTTTCTTTGCTATCATCAATGCTTCTTATCCCAAAGCCTTTTATCTCGCACCAAAGCTTATAAACGACTTCATAATCACTTTTTTGCATAGCTCGTATTATCATTTTTATCCTTTACAAATTTGCAAAGAATTTAAGTCCTTCATCTTCATCAAAATCAAACATTAAATTCATATTTTGAACAGCTTGTCCTGCTGCACCTTTAATTAAATTATCAATAGCACCAAGCACAATAACACGCCTTGTGCGTTGATCTATACTAAAATTTATATCCGCAAAATTGCTTGATTTAACCCACCGAGTCTGCGGAAACGACTGCGGCGGTAAAAGCCTTATGAATTTATTGTTTTGATAGTATTTTGTATAAATATCGCATATATCTTGTTCTTGCAAATTCTCTTTTAAATTTGCATAAGCACTGATTAAAATTCCTCTTTGCATAGGTACAAGATGAGGGGTAAATTGTAAAGTGATTTTCTCTTTGGCTGCATAGCTTAAATGTTCTTCAATTTCAGGAGTATGACGGTGTGAAGCCAAACCATAAGCTTTGATATTTTCATTAACTTCACAAAAAAGATTTTCCACCTTTGTACTTCTTCCTGCTCCACTTACTCCACTTTTTGCATCAATAATAACTGAGTTAAAATCAATGATTCTTTCTTTAAAAAGCGGATAAAGACTTAAGATCGAACAAGTGGTATAACAACCTGGATTTGCCACTAAACTTGCTTTTTTTATCTCTTCTTTATAAAGCTCGCAAAGTCCATAAACTGCATTTTGCAAAAGCTCTTGATTAGGATGAGTGAATTTATACCAAAGCTCATAATCTTTAGGATTTTTAAGACGAAAATCTACACTTAAATCAATGATTTTCATCTTTTTTAACAAATTCTCATTTAAAAGCTTAGCGCTAAATTCATGCGGAGTAGCCAAAAACAAAAGATCAAGTTCAAGTTCATCTAAATTTTTATTTTCAAAACATAAATTTAAAGGGATATTAGGATAAAGATCTTGATAATTTTGTCCCACGCTAGAACTCGAACCTAAATAAGAAATTTCAACTTTGGGATGATTAAGCAAAATGCGTACAAGCTCATTACCTGCATAACCACTCGCTCCTAAAATCCCAACTTTTATTTTCATCTTTATCCTTTAAATGTAAAAGGAAGTATTATAAACAAAAAAAGTTAAAAATTTTAACTATTATTCTCTTCAACCTTATCTTTATTGCTCGAAAATCAAAACATCTGAAAAAATAAAATTAATTTAATCATGCAAAATAAAAAATAATTTTAGCAACAAGAATTTAATTTTTAACTAAAATATAAAGTTGTTCATGAAGATGGATATTACGATTTTTAAGATTGCGAGAAGCTCTAAAAGTGTTATATTTTTGTTCTAAAATCCGACATTTTCCAAGAGTACTTAAACGCTTTAAAAAAATTTCTTTTTTTACAAAACCTTCACAATTATAAGAAAGTAAAATCACTCTTGCTTTTAAATCATTAATGAGTTCAAATAAAGCGTCTTGGGCAAATTTTGACTTATTAAAAGTACTACGATTCCAATCTTTTGGAATGCCACTGATTTTAGAAATTTCTTCAGGTTTTTTATAATTTGCGATTAAATTTAACATAAAATAATTAGAACTATAAGGATGTTGATTATAAGGAGGATCAAGATAAACCACATCAAAAAAATCAAGTTCTTTTGCAAGCATGCTTGCATCCTTTTGCATCACTTCAAATTCACAAGAAAAATTTGAAAAAATAGGCATTTTAAGCTCTATTTCTCCTTTAATGCGTTTAAGTGCATTTTGTCCTTCGCCACCAAATTTTCCGATACCATCCTTACCCTTATAAAAACCCTTAAAAACTCCACTAGTATTTGAATGCACACTAGCTTCATAAATTAAAGGGGCTATAAAAAAATGCTTTAATTCTTTTGGAATTTCATTTTCAATTCTTTGTCTCATAGTATCAAGATATAAAGCATTTGTAAAAGTATAAAAAACCCTTTCATTTTTTTTAATATTATCATCATCTTTTGGAGCATAAAGCTCACTGATAAAACCTTTTTGAAAATCTAAATTTTGGGTTAAATTTTTATAACACCTTTTTAGGTTTTGGAGTAAATCTTTGTCTTTATTAGCAAGATAACACTTATTGATAAGTTTTGAATAATCTTCTAAATCATTAGCTAAAATATAACTCGAGTATGCCTTTGCAAAACGACTGACAACACCTGAGCCACTAAACATATCACAAAAACTAAATTTATCCTTGCCGAGTTCTTTTTTAGCTACATTAAAGCCCTTATTTAAAAAACTTAAAAGTGCTCTTTTGTTTCCAAGATAAGTTATGATTTGCTCTTTTAAAAAAAAAGGATTTTCTTTCAAAATTTAAAACCTTTAAAAAGCTTTATCCACAAAAATGGATTAAGCTTTTTTTGGAGTAACAAGCATATTTACATAGCGACCTTCAAAATTTGGCTCTTTATCACGATTAGCTTCATTTTCTATCATGATCCAAATTTTTTTAAGTAAGGCTACACCTGCTTCAGGGGTTGCCATTTCACGACCTTTTAAGAATACACGAAATTTCACATGCTTACCTTGTTCTAAAAATTCTAAAGCATGTTTTACCTTGTAATTAATATCATTTTGAGCAATTTTTACAGAAAGTTTGATTTCTTTTATATCAATCACTTTTTGTTTTTTCTTTGCTTCTTTTTGTTTTTTCTCTTGTTGATAACGGAATTTACCATAGTCCATGATCTTGCAAACAGGTGGCTTAGCATCTGCAGCTATCATTACAAGATCAAGTCCTAAACGATTTGCAATTTCCAAAGCTTCATTGCTACTGATAATACCATAAACCTTACCATCATCGCCAACACATCTGATTTCATCCGCTCTTATTTCTTCATTAAGCAATACTTCTTTTTCCTTACTCAAAAGTGCACCTCACTCATTTTCTCCTTAACTAATTTAATAAATTCGTCCAAACTAAGATTTTTTTGTTCTTTAGCTCTTCTATCTCTTAAAGCAACGCTACGCTTTGTCACCTCATCATCACCTAAAACTAAAATCATAGGCAATTTTTGTTTTTCAGCGATACGAATTTTTTTACTCAAGCTCTCATTTTTTTCATACACCTCACTATCGATATTAAGCTCTAATAATTCTTTTTGAATTTCTTTTGCATAAGCAATATGTGCTTCGCCTATTGGCACTATACCCACAGCAGTTGGTGCGATAAAAAATGGAAACTCACCCGCACAATGCTCGGTTAAAATTCCTATAAATCTTTCAAAAGAACCTAAAATCGCACGATGCAACATTACAGGTTGTTTTTTTTCATTATTGCTATCAGTATATTCGAGTTTAAAACGACTTGGCAGGTTAAAATCAACTTGAATAGTTCCGCATTGCCACTTTCTTTTTAAAGCGTCGGTGATTTTAATATCAATCTTTGGCCCATAAAAAGCCCCGCCACCTTCATCAATACCGTATTTTAAACCTTGTTCATCTAAAGCTTCTTTTAAAGCCTTAGTTGCTACTTCCCAAATTTCATCATCGCCTATGGCTTTTTCAGGTTTAGTTGAAATTTCCATCTCATAGCTAAAATCAAATAATTTCATCAAATTATCCACAAAAGCTAAAATTTCTAAAACCTGCTCTTTAATCTGACTTGGCATACAAAAAATATGTGCATCATCTTGAGTGAATTCTCTCACCCTAAAAAGTCCATGCAAAACCCCACTTTTTTCATGACGATGCACTACGCCATATTCAAAAAATTTCAAAGGCAAATCACGATAACTTCTTACATCACTTTGATAAATTTTAATATGCCCCACACAGTTCATAGGCTTAATGCCATATTCTTGTTCATCAATTTGTGTAAAATACATATTTTCTTTATAGTTTGCATAATGCCCGCTGATTTTCCATGCATCTGCTTTTAAAAGTTCAGGCCCGCGCACAGGTTCATAACCACGTAAACGATGAATTTTATAAAGCATATGTTCAAGTTTAGATCTAAGTCTTGCACCATTACTTAACCAGATAGGAAGACCTCCTCCGATCTCATCATCAAAAGTAAAAAGCTTAAGCTCTGTTCCAAGCTTTCTATGATCGCGTTTTTTAGCTTCTTCGATAATGGTTAAATACTCTTTTAAACTTTCCTTATCTGCAAAAGCAGTTCCATAAATTCGAGTAAGCATTTCTCTTTTTTCATCGCCACCCAAATACGCTCCTGCAACACGAGTGAGTTTAAAAAAGCGTAAAAATTTCGTATTTGGCACATGAGGACCACGACACAAATCTTCAAATTCACCTTGTTTATAAATACTTACAGCTCCATCAGGAATACGCAATAAAACTTCTTGTTTTAAATCATCATTTTGAAATTTAGCCAAAGCTTCGTTTTTTGTGATTTCATATTTTAAAATTTCAATCTTTGCTTCAGCAAGTTCTTTCATCTTTTTTTCAATTTTTACTAAATCTTCTTCGCCAATCTTACTTTCTACACGAAAATCATAATAAAATCCATCTTCTATAACAGGACCAACGAAAAATTTAGCCTCAGGATACAAGCTCTTAATCGCCTGCGCCATTAAGTGTGCGCAAGAATGGCGGATTACTTCTAAACTTTCTTTAGAATTATCAAAATAAATTTCTTTTAAATTTGTATCTTTCACACTTTGAGAGTCAATTATTGTCTCATTGTCCAAATACGCAATAACTTCTTTTTCCATATTTTTAACCCTTTGTTGCTCACTTACCCTGCGAGTGTTTATAAAGTCCTAATTTTAACTTTCTAAGACTTAATTATTTTTGAAATTCAGCTTATTTTTAAAAAATAGTTGCTATCAAGAAAAATTAAAATTTAAAAAGATTAAAAAAAATTTGTGATTTTAAAATATTTGCTTTATAAAGTGCATTTATATTACTTTGTGTAATTATAAACAACTTTGTATATTTAATGCTTTCATTAGCAAAATCAAGATCTTTAACATTTGAAGCCGAATTTAAAAGCGAAATTTCAGTTAAACTAATATTATTTATTGTTGCTTGAAGTTGATTTTGCACACTTCCGATATCTGACCTGATTTTATTAAGATCTTTAATAGCATTTTCACTTACATCCATTAAAGCCATAGCTTTTTTAAGACTTAAACCTTTGCCTTCCATTAAAATAGAATCAAAAATAGAACCATAAAAACCCATTGCATGTTCTTGTTCTAAACTTAAAGTCCCGGTCATTTCTTTTAAACTTACATTGGTCTGATAGAAGCCTTTTAAATCGGTGCTCATCCCAAGCAAACCATTTTGCTCTAAACCATCTTTATTAACGCTAATAGAAATATCAGAAGAACTAGACCCCACCAAAGATAAACGCCCATAATTTTCACATATAGTAGTCATTTTCGCTCCATCAGCTGTACGCTCTTTATTTCCACCAAAACCTAAACTATATGCATCACCTGAAGATCCTTCTGGTTTTGAACCTGTGCTAATTCCTTTTATAGTGCTTACGTTATCAGGCATATCAAAACACAATCTTACTTGACCTTGTTCATTTTCTTCTACAAAGGCTTTAATTCCTGTTTGAGCACTCATTCTATTGAAACACTCTGCTACATCATAAAGAGTATATATTCCATCTGCCTTACCTTCTAATTTAATATTTGGAGTATATCTAGGCTTATCTTCGCCATTATATAATACATACAAAGCTAAACTGGGTGGATTGTCTTCATCCGCAGGTCTTTTAATAAAAGCTTTAGATGAATCAACCCAGTCTCCTCTAACTGTTGTTAATGGTATGCCAAGTTTTGTTCTTACTTCATTACCACTAATTTGCAAAGACTTGCTTTCATCAAGAGGCACAAAAACAATATTCCCATTTTCAATTTTTGCCATTGCTTGTGTTTTATTGGTAATTTTATTAACATTTTTTATAAAATCAGTTATATTAGTTGCACCTTCAACAGCTTCTCCATTTATTATGATACCACCATCACTTGTTGCTTTAAATTTTTCTACCTCAGACACTACCCCTTGGACACTTCTTAAAGATGCTATACCAAATATACCATTAGAACTATCTTTTATAGTAATGCCTCTACCATCTAAAGATTTTAAATTCAAATATCCAAAAGCATCAACACTTGCCTCTACTCCTGTTTCATTTTTAATGGAATTTATAGCTTGAATTAAAGCTCCATTAGAATCTCCATTTTTTATTTCCAATCTTCCAATATTAATACCATTTATACTAAAATCATCCCCAGTATTTCCAGACTTAATTGTATTTGTCCCTTTGGTAATAACATTATAATACGCCCTAACTCCTGTTTTGTCACTTATTTTATTAATTTCATTTGCTAAACTACCAATTCCTTGATTTGTTTCACTACCTATTTCAATATTTGAAATAGTATATTCTTTACCATCTAACATAGAATTAATTTTTACATCAATATTTCCATAATTTCCAGCAATAATATTAGCACTAGTTTCAAAGCGCGTATTTCCTATTTTTTTTGAATTCGTAGAAAGAATACTTGATTGTATAACTTGATTAGAGGTAAATCCAATTTGAAATTTTTTATTGATGAAATTCCCATTAAGTAAACTCATGCCATTATAGTTT
The DNA here is from genome assembly GCF_001763115.1 of Campylobacter sp. BCW_4323. Taxonomy (NCBI): domain Bacteria; kingdom Pseudomonadati; phylum Campylobacterota; class Epsilonproteobacteria; order Campylobacterales; family Campylobacteraceae; genus Campylobacter; species Campylobacter sp. BCW_4323. The sequence goes on from NZ_MJYC01000027.1 coordinate 23,544, forward strand.
GTATTATTAGAAATTGCATCAAACTCTTCCAATAAATGATTAATATCTGACAATAGTATTGCCCTTGTTTTTGAAGTTTGGCCATCCTGAGCTGCTTGGGTTGATTTAGCTTTAATAATATCTAAAATTTTCAATTGCTCATCTATAGCTTTATCTGCAATTTGAAGTATCCCTATAGCATCATTTGCATTATTATTAGCTTGTTTTAAAGTATGTGCATAACTCAAAAGATTATTGCTAATAGACATTCCTGAAGCATCATCTTTAGAAGAGTTGATACGCAAACCAGAACCTAAACGCTCTAAGGATTGATGTAATTGTTGTTGATTTAAATTAGCTTGAGTATAAGCATTTAAAGCATTAACATTGGTATTAATTCTCAACACTAATCACCCTATATTTAAGAATATTTGAAAGTATACCATAGTTTTATTATTTTTATCTTTATAAGTTAAACTCATTTCCTATATTTAAAATCCCACTGTAATATAAATAAAAGAAAATAAGCCCCAAAATAATGCGATAAATTCCAAAAGAGATAAAATTAAATTTAGAAATAAATTTTAAGAAAAATTTTATAACTAAAACTGCAACAATAAAAGCAGTGATAAAACCTATGCTTAAAGGAATTAAAGAATTTGCGTTACTCAGTAATTCAGGCTCTTTATAAATACTATAAGCTGTAGCGATAATCATCGTTGGAATGGCAAGCAAAAAACTAAACTCAGCCGCAACTTTTCTATTAAATCCTAGCAAAAGTCCACCAATAATACTTGCTCCACTTCTTGAAGTTCCAGGAATCATGGCTAAAGATTGAAAAATACCTATACAAAAAGCTTGTTTAAAGCTTATTTCTTCTAAAGAATTGATACGATATTGTTTATTTTTGTGCGCAAGTTCTATAAGAATAAGCACAACACCACCAAAAATGAGCATTCCAACCACAACCCAACCATTAAATAAAGCATTTAAGTATTTTGCCACAAAAAGCCCTATAACTCCAGTAGGAAAAAATCCCACTGCAAGTTTTAACCAAATATCAAGCCCTTGAAACAATTTACGCCAAAATACAAAAATTACCGCCAAAATAGAACCAAGCTGGATAATAATCAAAAAACTTTTCCAAAACTCATCTATATCAATACCTAAAATAGTCGTACCTAAAATCATATGTCCTGTTGAAGAAACAGGTAAAAACTCAGTCAGACCTTCTATAATTCCAAGTATTAAAGCATATAAATTTTCCATTTTAATCCTTGAATGATAATTGCAAAAGAAAAATTATATCAGAATGGATTAAATGGGGTTTTAACCCCAAAAATTAAGCATCTTTTTTAACAATACGCTTAATGAAATATAATACAACTCCCACAAAAAAGATAAGTGCTAAAAGCTCGCTATCATGAAAATTTGTTAAATTTAAAGCTAAAGGATTTTCACTACCACCCATGCTTACTGAAAATACAGTAATTCCTGCGATAATTACCCCAAAAATACTTTCACCCACTATAAGCCCTGAAGCAAAAAGCGTGCCTCTTTGCTCACAACTTGCAAGTTTTTCTTCTTTATGAGAATTTTTTGCATATTTTTTAGTTAAGTATTGCATTACAATATATTTTAAAATTCCGCCTATAACTAAAGGTATATTTACAGCAGGTGGAAGGTAAATACCTATTCCAACGGCTAAAGGTGGCAAAGACATCTTCTGTGTTCTTCTTAAAATTTTATCTATAATAATCATTAAAATTCCTACAAATACACCAAAAGCCATATAACCCCACTCTATATTGTGATGAAAAATTCCTTGAGCGATAGTACTCATTAAATTCGCTTGCGGTGCTGCTAAAGCCGATGAAGCATCCATACCTTCTCTTGGCATTGCCCCAACAAAACCATAGGCTTGATAAAGCAAATTTAAAACAGGAACTATAGCCAAAGCACCAAAAACACAGCCTACAAGTAAAGCAACTTGTTGCTTCCAAGGAGTAGCTCCGACTAAATGCCCTGTCTTTAAATCTTGTAAATTGTCATTCGAAATAGCAGCTGTAGCCAAAATAACACTAGTAGTAAAAATAGCTAACGCTACTGCAAATTTAGAAAGCATAGGATCTTGAAAAAGTTCCACACCTAAAACCAAAAAAACAATAGAAGAAATAATAACACCAATAAGTCCGATTCCAGAAATAGGACTAGAAGAAGATCCTACAAGTCCTGCCATATATCCGCAAGCTGCTGCAACAAAAAAACCTATTAAAACAGAAACTAAAGTTCCAACAAATGAAAATAGCATTTGATAATAAATGCTTAAGTTAGCATCTTCAACAAAACTATAAAAAGTAATAAATAAACCCACAACCATTAAAACAAAAAGTATAAAAATACTTTTTAAAGAAAGATCTATATTTGTTCTTTCATTTTTTTCTTGATTAGTAATTTTAACATTTTTAACAATTTCTTTAATACCTTCAATAACGGGTTTTAAAAGTTCTATTAAAGTCCAAAGCGCTGCTATAGCAATAGCTCCTGTTCCTATAAGCCTTACTTTAGAACTCCATACACTAGAAGCTAAATCTACGGCATTTTTTGCACTATCGAATTCAAAATTTGAAAGATAAGGAGTAAAAATACCCCAAGCTAAAAACATACCTACAAAAAGAGCTATAGCACCTGCTAAACCGACTAAATAACCTGCTCCTAAAAGTGCCAAAGAATATCCCATAGAAAAACCAAAAGCCATTTTATTCCAAATGAAAGCAAAATTACTCTCACTTGCAGTGAGTTTAAAACCATTGCTTAATAAACTAAAAATAGCAGCTATAAAAGAGCCTAATGCTATTTCTTTAATACCTTGTTTTCCTTTTTTATTACTCTGATCTTTATTGGCTACTTTTAAAATTTCAGCTGCGGCCCTACCTTCAGGATAAGCAAGTTTGCTTTCAACTACCATAGCCCTTCTTAATGGTATAGTAAAAAGCACTCCAAGTCCACCACCACAAAGACATATCATAAAAGTTTGCCAAAGTGGAAATTCACTCCAATACCCACACATAAAAAGTCCTGGGATAACAAAAATAACTGATGATAAAGTTCCTGCTGCTGAAGCTTGAGTTTGAACCATATTATTTTCTAAAATATTTGAAGTCTTAAAAAGACTCAAAACCGCCATGGAGATGACCACAGCTGGAATTGATGATGAAAAAGTAAGTCCCACTTTTAACCCCAAATATACATTTGAAGCTGTAAAAATAATAGTTAAAATACTTCCCAAAATCAAACCCCTTAAGGTAAGTTCTGGTAAATTTTGTTTTTTGTACATCATTTCTCCGTTTTAAAATTTACTTTCAACGTTAAAAAATATTCTTATAAGTTTAAATTTATAATTTTTCTCTAAAGCAAAATAAAATAATACAAAAAAACGCTTATATTTTTATAAATTTTTGACTCAAAAATATCATAAAACAATGAACCAATCATTGAAAAATCAAAAGTTTTTTTATTTTAATTATATTATCCCAGCTACCTCAGCAAAAATCAAGCAAATAATACTTATACCCCATATATAAAAAAAGCTTCTTTTGATATGATCTTTAATATTAACCTCTGCTAAACCGCAACCTAGCAAAGTTGCAGGCACAACAGGAGAAATAAATGTCGCACAATTTCTTGCTATCACCATGATAATAGCTATAGTCAAAGGTTCAGCGCCAAAAGCCTTAGTTACACTCAAAACTATAGGCATCACTCCATAAAAATAAGAATCTGTACAAAAAATAATTGCCATTGGAACAGCTAATATCCCTACCATCAAAGGAATATAAGCGCCTAAATAATCTGGAACAAAATTTAAAATCAAAACACCCATTTTCTCCATAATACCACTTTTATCAAATACGCCTATTAATATCCCAGCACCAATTAAAGTAATATACATAAGCATTGCACCAGCACTTGCACGATCTAAAACTTTTTTAGCTATTTTTAAATTAGGATAATTAAGCGGTAAAATTATTGCAAGTCCTATCATAAAGCAAATATAACTAGGAAAAATACCACTAATTAAAAGCCCAATAACCCCAATAGCTACAAGTAAATTTAACCAAAACCATTTTTCATTATGGTGTTCGCTTTTTTCTATATTTAAATTTATTCCCGACAAGTTACCTGCGCCTGCACCTCTTTTTATTTCTATCTTAGCAATCCAAATTGCCAAAAGAAGGGATAATACCAAACCTACAATCTGAATAGGTATAATATGGTGCCAAAGCAAATTTGCATCCATTCCTATATTAGTAGCCGCTCTTAAAGTAGGACCACCCCAAGGAATAACATTCATAACCCCCATAGCCGAAGTAATAATCAATAACATTGAAGTCTTTCTTATACCTAGACGCTCATAAATAGGTAATAATGCAGGTATTCCAATAAGAAAAGTAGAAGCACCTGAACCATCTAAATGCACAGCAGCAGCAATAAAAACAGTAAGAATGCAAACTTGATATACATTAGCTTTCATTTTTGATAAAAATGCATTTAAAATTTTAGTAAAAAAACCACTTGCATTTAAAACACTAAAAAAGAGTATAGAAAAAACAAACAAAGCTGCCGTATCCGTTACGCTTTTGACTCCATCTTTAATAAAAGCAACCAATGTTTTAATATCAAAAACACCTCCTTTAACCCCTAAAGCTGCACCCACGCCAAAACCAAGTTGCTCAAGAATAAGTAAAATACAAGCTACACTAATACTTACACTTATAAAAGCTAATGCTGGAGTAGTATAATCTTTTAGCAAAAGCCAAACTATCAATCCTAATGAGAAAAAACCCAATAAAGCTAAAAAAATTTCCATATCCTATCCTTTTGTATCATTTTTATTCGATAATAAAATAGGATATTTTAAGTCCAACTTATATGTGTTTAAATTTATAGCTTTTTGGAAAAAATATATTTTTTAATGTAACCATTTTAAACAAGAATAAAAAAATAATTTTTAATTATTTTTGATAAAGTATTCACTCTTTTAAATTTACAACTAGAAGTAACGATAGTCAAAATATAATAAGTTGCATAATATTATCAAAACTAAAAAGTCAAAATTTTAACTTCACATTCACTTCACTTAAAAAGTTTATAATGTTATCACTTTACATTGAAGGAGAAATAATTATGAAAAAAAGTATTTTATTCGCATCAGCACTTTTAGCTAGCTCAATGCTTTTTGCAGATAGTCTAAAACTTGAAGGTACTATTGCACAAATTTATGATAACAATAAAACCTTGCTTATTGACTCTATTTATGGCGGACAAATGGCTATAAAAGTTCTACCAAATACCGAAATAGAAATGGATGATTGTGGTATTTTTGGAACAGATAAAGATGGAACTTTTAAAGATTTACAGGTTGGAAATTTTTTAGAAAGTAAAATTTCTTATGGAACACCTGCTACGCCAAATACTCAGGCTATTCCAGTAGCTAGAAAAATTGAAATTCAATGTTATAAAAAAGCTTATTAATATAAATCCCTTAACAAGGGATTTATAAAAATCATTCTTTACTAAACTACTTCATCACTCTTAAATAAAAATTTAAACTCTTTTTTAACAAGCAATTTATAAAATAACACTTATATTTTCATCTAAGGCAAATAATGAAAAAATGGATTTTTATTGTTTTTTGTTTTATATTAGGTTTTATTATTCATATATTTTATATAGGATACACTAACGAACTTTTATTTAATAAATTTATTAAAAACAGCAATCCTGATTATACAATTACAGATATTTACTTCAAAAAAGGTTTTTTAACCTCTAAAGGAAGTTTTACTTTAAATCACTCTCATACACAGCTTTCAACCAAAATCAACCTTAAATTTAATAATTATTTTTTCTTAAATAAAATTATAAAAGGAAATTTTATAAATCCTTTTGATTTTTTAGATGAAGTGTTAAAAAACAATAAATTAGGAACTTTTACTCTCAAATTACACGATAACAACCCTAAAATATTTCTAAATATTAAAGATATAAATTTAAGCAATGAAGGCGGAGATACCATAATAAACGGCGGATATATTGAAGCTTTAATGAATAAAAATTTAGAAATTAAAAACATTAAAATACATTTTGATATGATTGATTTTTCTCAATTTTATACTAAATTTGTATTGCAAAATTTAAATTACGAACAATTTTTTAACAATCCTGTACAATTTTATGAGTTAAATTTATTTAGCGATAGCCAACAAGAGATCAACTTTGATTATCTTGTTCTAAATAATAATAAAATCAATTCTTTTTATAGCAAAAACCAAGTAAATTTTAATGAAGAAAATTCAACAATAAACTTAAACATACAAGGAAAATCTAATGAAATTGATATTGATCTTAAATCTTTATTGGGTCAAAATTTGAATTTTGACAAAACAAAATTTAACATAACCATAAATAAATTTCTTAACTCAAATTTCAATATCTCTCATTTTATTCAAAAAAATCTTGATCTAAAAATACAAAATTTAATTCTTGAAAAAAATCAACAAAATATCAGTCTACAAGGCAATTTAAATATTAACAACTCTTATCAAGCAAAATTACAAGTTATCAGTTCAGATGAGCCTGATGAAATTTTTCCTTGGACAAAAGATTATGGAGGTTTAAATCAATATTTTTTAAAAGAAAATAATAACTTTTTTCTAAATTTATCTTATGATAGCTTAGCCAATCCTCAACTAAAAATTAATGGTAGTGAATTTTCAAATATGGATTTAAATTAATGAGCCTAGCTTTGACCTTTCGCCCTGAAAATTTTGATGATATTTTAGGACAATATGAGCTTATAGAAATTTTCAAAAAATTTACTGCTTTACAAAAACTTCCTCATAGTATTTTTTTTGGAACGGCAGGTTCTGGAAAAACAACTTTTGCTAGAGTTGTAGCCAAAGAATTTGGCTTAGATTTTTATGAATTTGATGGAGGAAATTTTAAACTCGAAGAACTAAGAAAAATTTTAGATAATTATAAAAATAGTCTTTATAAGCCTTTAATTTTTATTGATGAAATTCACCGCCTTAGCAAAACCCAACAAGAAATGCTTTTAATTCCTATGGAAAATTACCGTTTAATTTTAATCGGCGCAAGCACTGAAAATCCCTATTTTGTTTTAAGTTCTGGCATAAGAAGTCGTTCCATGCTTTTCGAATTTAAATCTTTAGGGGTAAAGGAACTTGAAACTTTACTTTTGCGTGTACAAGAAAAAATGAAATTTAGTATTGATAAAGAAGCTAAAGATTTTCTACTTAAAAGTGCTGATGCAAGAGCTATGCTAAATTTGCTTGAATTTGTCTTGGTTTTAGATGAAAAACATATCAGTCTTGAAAATCTTAAAAAACTTCGCAACACCATAAATAGTGAAGGTGTTAGCTCAAAAGATACACATTATATTTTAGCAAGTGCAATGATAAAAAGTTTACGCGGAAGTGACGTTGATGCAGCTATTTATTATCTTGCAAGACTTATTGATGCAGGAGAAAGTGCGGATTTTATCGCTAGGCGTTTGGTGATTTTTTCAAGTGAAGATGTCGGAAATGCCGATCCAAATGCTTTAAATTTAGCAGTTTCGACTCTGGAAGCTGTTAAAAATATAGGTTATCCTGAAGCAAGAATTATCCTAGCCCAATGCGTAGTTTATTTAGCAAGCACAATCAAATCTAATGCAAGCTACAAAGCTATCAATGAAGCTTCAAACTATGTAAAAAATAATGAAGCTTTAGAAATACCTAATTATCTTAACAACAATCATCAAGAAAAACAAGACTATCTTTATCCACATGATTTTGGTGGCTGGGTAGAACAAAAATATCTTAGTAAAAATTTAAAATTTTATCATAGCAAGGGCTTAGGAGAAGAAGCAAAATTGTTAGATAATTTATATAAATTAAAAAATTATAAAGCTTAATTTTATTATTTAAAATTTACAAAATAAATGCTAAAATCAATATTTTATTTTCAAGGAAAAAGATGATTAAAATAGGAATTTATGGCGCTAAAGGACGCATGGGAAAACAAATTGAAGAATGTTTAAAAAGCGAAACGCAAGCACAAATTTCGATACTTTATGATAAGGGTGGAAATTTAGAAGAGCTTTTTGAAAAAAGCGATGTGATTATTGATTTTTCTTCCCCAAGTGGAACTCATGAGCTTTTAAATTATGCAAGAACTATGCCTAAACCTTTGGTAATAGGTACAACAGGACTTGATGAGAAAATTTTACATTTGATGCAAAGTGCTAGTGAAGTGATGCCGATTTTTTATGCGACCAATATGTCTTTAGGTGTTGCAGTTTTAAACTATCTTGCTAGTAAAGCGAGTCAAATGCTAAGAAATTTTGATATAGAAATTTTAGAAATGCATCATCGCCATAAAAAAGATGCCCCAAGTGGTACAGCTATGACTTTAGCCCAAAGTGTAGCAAAAGCTAGAAATTTAGAACTTGAAAAAGTAAGAGTAAGTGGAAGAGATGGCATTATAGGTGAAAGAAGCAAAGATGAGATTGCCGTGATGAGTTTAAGGGGTGGCGATATAGTAGGACGCCATACAGTAGGTTTTTATGAAGATGGAGAATTTTTAGAACTTAATCATACCGCTACTTCAAGGGCGACTTTTGCTAAAGGTGCGATTAAAATCGCTATTTGGCTTAGTAAGCAAGAAGCAAAAATGTATTCAATCAATGATTTTTTAGGAATTTAAAATGTGTGCAGTTGTAGGAGTTATCAATTCAAAAAATGCTAGCACTTATGCGTATTATGCGCTTTTTGCTATGCAACACCGTGGGCAAGAGGCAAGTGGTATTAGTGTGAGTAATGGTAAAAATATTAAGACTATTAAAGCTAAAGGTGAAGTGAGTCAAATTTTTAATCCTGATAATCTAAAAACTTTAGAAGGTGAAATCGCTATAGGGCATAATCGCTATTCTACAGCAGGAAATTCAAGTTTAAATGACGCTCAGCCCATAGCAGCTACTTCGGTTTTAGGTGATATTGCTTTAGCGCATAATGGAAATTTAGTTAATAAAGAAGAAGTAAGATCAAGACTTATTCAAGATGGGGCTATTTTTCAAACCAATATGGATACAGAAAATGTTGTCCATCTTATCGCAAGAAGTAAGCAAGAAAGTCTAAAAGATAGATTTATTGAGAGTTTAAAAGAATGTATAGGGGCTTATTGTTTTGTTTTAGCAAGCAAAGATAAACTTTATGTTGTAAGAGATCCTCATGGAGTACGTCCTTTATCTTTAGGACGTTTAAAAGATGGAGGCTATATAGTTGCTAGTGAAACTTGTGCTTTTGATCTTATAGAGGCTGAATTTATTCGTGATGTTAAACCAGGGGAAATGCTTATTTTTACTCAAGGAAATGATAAATTTGAAAGTATAGAACTTTTTTCTCAAACTCCTAGAATTTGTGCTTTTGAATACATTTATTTTGCTAGACCTGATAGCATAGTAGAAGGTAAAAGCGTGTATGAAGTGCGTAAAAAAATGGGCGAAGCTTTAGCTAAAAAATTTGCTTATAAAGCAGACTTTGTCGTGCCTGTGCCAGATAGTGGAGTAAGTGCAGCTATAGGTTTTGCGCAATATTTACAAATCCCTCTTGAAATGGCAATAGTAAGAAATCATTATGTAGGAAGAACTTTTATAGAGCCAACTCAAGAGCTTAGAAATTTAAAAGTAAAACTAAAGCTTAACCCTATGCGTAAAGTTTTAGAAGGCAAAGAAATCGTAGTCATTGATGATAGTTTGGTGCGTGGCACTACTTCTAAAAAAATCATTTCTTTACTGCGTGCTGCAGGAGCGAGCAAAATCCATCTTGCCATAGCTTGTCCTGAGATCAAATTTCCTGATACTTATGGTATAGATACTCCAACTTTTGAAGAACTTATCAGTGCAAATAAAAATGCTGAAGAAGTACGTGAATATGTAGAAGCTGATACGCTAAGTTTTTTAAGCATAGAAGAATTAACTCAAAGTATAGGCGATGAAAGGAAATATTCTTTAATCAGTTTTGATGGAGATTATTTTATTAAATAATTTTATTTTAAATTAGGATTAGGCAAGGTTGCACTTGCACTTCCTACATTTATATTTTGAGTTGGTGGCAAAGGAGTATTTGGTGTATCAATTTGACTTAAAAGCTCTAAAGTTTGATTAAATTCGAAGCTTTCTTCAGGATTTTGTCCTAAGAATTTTTGCATAAATTCTTTTTTAGAAATAGCTTCATCAAGTTCTTTATCACTTCCTTTTTGATAAGCACCGATGCGAAGCAATACTTCATTTTCTTTTAAAAGCGAGTTTAAACGCTTAAATTTTCTTGCCCAAAGTTTATGCTCAGGACTTATAATGTCACTCATTACCCTTGAAGCAGAGTTTTGTATATTAATAGGAGGATAAATTCCAAAGTCTGTTAATTCACGACTTAAAACAATATGTCCATCTAAGATAGAACGACTTTGATCGGCGATTGGATCACTCATATCATCGCCATCCACCAAAACGGTAAAAAAGGCCGTTATAGTGCCTTTACCTTCTTCTTTACCCGTTCTTTCCATGAGTTGAGGCAAAAGACTTAAAACACTTGGTGGATAACCTTTGGTTGTAGGAGGCTCCCCAAGAGCTAGTCCTATTTCTCTTTGCGCCATAGCAAAACGTGTTACACTATCCATGATAAAAAGTACATCTTTACCTTGTTCTTTAAAGTACTCTGCCACACTCATTGCGCAAAAAGCACCGTATTTACGCATCAAAGCACTATCATCACTTGTAGCAACAATAATCACTGTATCATCGAGCTTTCCACCTAAATTTTTTTGTATAAATTCAGGAATTTCACGCCCCCTTTCTCCTATGAGTGCCACTACCTTTATAGGAGCTTTGGAATTTTTAACTATCATTCCCATAAGAGTGGATTTTCCTACTCCGCTTCCTGCAAAAATACCAAGTTTTTGCCCTACACCACAAGTTAAAAGCGCGTCTATGGTTTTAACACCCACGGGAAAAACTTCTTCTATAAGCCCTCTTTTCATCGCATCAATAGGTGCACGCATTATAGGCATATATTTACTTACTTCTATAGCTCCTTTACCATCTTTTGGACGCATAAAAGGATCTACTACTCTGCCTAAAAGTTCATCGCTAACGCCTATTTGCATACCTGCATCACTTATGAAAGCACGATCACCTATTTTAAAACCTTCTATAAAAGAAAATGGGCTTAAATAGCTAAATTGTTCTTTGATTTCTACAACCATAGCTAGAGTGTTTAAATTTTCATTTTCATTGGAAACTAGCTTTACTATATCTCCAACCCCTGTTTTAAGCCCACGAATTTCTATACTCGTAGCAGAAATTTTTGTAATCTCTCCAAAGATAGCACTTAAATTTTCTTTACCAAGTTTGGAGCGTAGTTTTTCAAGATTCATTAAAATCTTACCTGTTTAGCAGAGTTTATGAGAGAAAAAAATTCCTCTCTGGTTTTTTCATTTTTTAAGAAAATTCCGCGCAAAGCTGAAGTTGTAGTGGTGGAATTAGCTTTTTGCACTCCACGCATTTCAACACACATATGTCTTGCTTCTATGACTACGCCAACACCTTTAGCATCGACATTTTCCATTAAAGCTTGTGCAATTTGTTCGGTGAGTTGTTCTTGAATTTGAAGTCTTCTTGCAAACACCTCTACAAGGCGTGGAATTTTGCTTAAACCTACTACTTTTTTATTAGGGATATAGGCTACATGAGCACGCCCAAAAAAAGGTAAAAGATGATGTTCGCAAAGACTATAAAATTCTATATCACGCACCAAAACCATTTCATTATTAGAGCTTTCAAATAAAGCATCATTTAAAATGTCTTTGACATTTTGCGTATAACCACTAGTAAGAAATTTATAAGCTTTAAAAACACGATTTGGTGTTTTAATAAGCCCTTCACGATTTGGATTTTCTCCTATAATTTCAAGCATAGTTTTAACACAATCTTCAAATTTTTTTTGCAAATTTTTCTCCAAAAATATTTTTATATTTTAATAATAATGTAATATTGCAATTTTATCATAAATTACTTTAAAATTTTATGCAAGTAATAAGGAAAAATTTGCTATCATTGAAAGCAAATTTTATTTTATAAGGAAAAAAACTATGGAAGTAAAGGCAAAGCAACTAGATTCTGTTAATGCGACTGCTAGTGTAAAAATTCCTTCAGGAATGATCAAAAGTGAAGTAGAAAATTTAGCAAAAAAAGCTTCTAAAAGTGTAAAAATGGATGGGTTTAGACCAGGAAAAGTTCCTGTAAGTGCTGTACTTAAAAGATATGAAAGAGAACTCACTCAAGACGCGGAACAAAATCTTTTTAAATCTGCTGTAAATAGTGCTTTACAAGAACTTAAAAAAGAAAGTAAAGAGCTTGTAGGTGAGCCATATTTTGAAAAATTTGATCGTAAAGATGGAGAAATTATTGCTGAGTTAATACTTTCTTTTAAACCTGAAATCAAACTTGAGGGTTATGAAAAACTCATTCCTGAATACCAAACTCCAAAAGTAGGTAAAAAAGAAATTGATGAGAAAAAAGATGAACTTTTAAAGCGTTTTGCTACTCCTGAAGCTATAAAAACAAAAAGAGCTTTAAAAGAAGGTGATTTTGCAAAATTTGATTTTGAAGGTTTTGTAGATGATAAAGCTTTTGAAGGTGGTAAAGCTGAAAATTATGTTTTAGAAATTGGTTCTAAGCAATTTATTCCAGGTTTTGAAGATGGTATGGTAGGAATGAAAATAGGTGAAGAAAAAGATATCAAAGTAACTTTCCCTAAAGAATACGGTGCAGCGCATTTAGCGGGTAAAGATGCCGTATTTAAAGTAAAACTACATGAAATTCAAGAGCTTAAAATTCCAGAACTTGATGAAGAAATGCTTAAAAAACTTTTACCAGGAGAAGAAAAAGCTAGTGTTGAAGTTTTAGATGAAAAATTAAAAGAGCAAATCAAAAATGAAAAGCTTTTTAAACTTGTAAATGACGAATTAAAAGGTAAATTTGCAGATGCTTTGATTGAAAAATATAATTTTGATTTACCTAAAGGCATAGTAGAACAAGAAACTGATATGCAAATGCGTGCAGCTTTTAATACTTTTAGTGAAAAAGAAATCGAAGAGCTTAAAGCAAGTAAAGAAAAATACCAAGAAAAACGTGATTCTTTTAAAGAAGAAGCGCAAAAAAGTGTAAAACTTACTTTTATTATTGATGAGCTTGCAAAATTACGTAAGATTGAGGTAAATGATCAAGAATTGATTCAAGCGATTTATTTTGAAGCATATCGCTATGGTATGAATCCAAAAGAGCATTTAGAAAACTATAAAAAACAAGGAGCTTTACCTGCTGTGAAAATGGCTTTGATTGAAGAAAAACTTTTTAATGATATTTTTATGCCAAAAACAGAAAAATCGGAAAAAGCGAGCAAAAAAGAGAAAGAAGATAAATAATGTTTATTCCTTATGTTATTGAAAAATCTAGTCGTGGTGAAAGAAGTTATGACATTTATTCACGCCTTTTAAAAGATAGAATTATTATGCTAAGTGGCGAAATTCATGATGAACTTGCTGCTTCTATCGTAGCACAACTTCTTTTTTTAGAAGCTGAAGATCCTACAAAAGATATTTATCTTTATATTAATTCTCCAGGCGGTGTCATTACAAGTGGTTTTAGTATTTATGATACTATGAACTATATCAAACCTGATGTTTGTACGATTTGCATAGGACAAGCTGCTTCTATGGGAGCATTTTTGCTTAGTTGTGGCGCAGAAGGAAAGCGTTTTGCTTTGCCTAATTCACGCATTATGATTCATCAACCTTTAGGTGGAGCTAGAGGTCAAGCCACAGATATTGAAATTCAAGCTAAAGAAATTTTAAGACTTAAAACTATACTTAATGATATTTTGGCAAAAAATACTAAGCAAAAAGTTACAAAAATAGCAAAAGATACAGAAAGAGATTTTTTCATGTCAGCACAAGAAGCTAAAGAATATGGACTGATTGATAAGGTTTTGGAAAAAAGTTTTAAATGATTTCTTTGGAGATCATTTAAAACAAAGGTTTTTTAATGGTTAGAAAAATTATCACTTATCCTAATCCTAGACTTTTTTTAAACTCTGAAATTGTAAATAAATTTGATTCAGAACTTCACACCTTGCTTGATGATATGTATGAAACTATGATAGCAAGTAATGGAGTAGGTTTAGCAGCTATTCAAGTGGATATTCCTTTGCGTGCTTTACTTGTGAATATTTTTGATGAAAATGATGAACAAAAAAAAGAAGATTTGCTAGAGATTATTAATCCTGAAATTATTCCTTTAGATGAAGAAATGATCACTTGCACAGAAGGGTGTTTGAGTGTGCCAGATTTTTTCGAAGAAGTAAAACGCTATAATCATATCTTACTTAAATATCAAGATCGCTTTGGAGAATTTAAAGAACTTGAAGCAAAAGGTTTTTTAGCTGTGGCCATTCAACACGAAAATGATCATTTAAATGGACATTTATTTATAGAAAAAATTTCTTTTGTTAAGCGTCAAAAATTCGATAAAGAATTTAAGAAAAAGAAGAAAAATCATAAAAAAGAGAAATGAAAAAACTAAAGTGCATAAGCTTTCATGAAGGCTTAGACATTATAGAAGTAGAATCCACTTTTACAAGAGGTTTGCCAAATTTAAGCATAGTAGGACTTGCAAGTGTAGCGATTAAGGAAAGTATCGAACGCATCAAAGCCACGCTTTTAAGTTGTGATTTTGCTTTTCCTGCTAAAAAAATTACTATCAATCTTAGTCCTTCAGGCATCCCAAAAAAGGGATCTCATTTTGATTTGGCCATTGCTTTATTAATCCTTTTGCAAAATGAAGAATTAGATGACTTTTTTGTAGTAGGAGAATTAGGACTTGATGGAAGTATTAAAAGCACTAACGAGCTTTTTTCTTTGCTTTTGTTTCTCTCTGCTAAAATTAAAAAAGCTAAAATCGTTGTTCCAAAAAGCATAGCTCAAAAAGCTTCCATGATACCAAATTTGGAGGTTTATGGACTTGAAAATTTAAATGAAGCAATAGAGTTTTTTAAAGAAAAAAATTATGAAAATTTTCACTTCTCGCACAATCATCCTTTATTTACAAACCCTTTGCAAATAGAAAATGAAATTTTTTTACAAAATATGGATTTTAAACTTGATTTTAAAGACATCAAAGGGCAGGAAAAAGCTAAAAAAGCTTGTATGATAGCTGCTTTAGGTATGCATAATATCTTATTTGAAGGAAGTCCAGGAAGTGGTAAAAGTATGTGTGCTAAACGCCTTGTTTATATCATGCCTCCTCAAAGTTTAAGTGAAATTTTAATGCAAAATGCTTATATGTCTTTAGATTCAAAAGATTGTGAATTTACTAAAATTCGTGCTTTTCGTCATCCTCATCATACTTCTACAAGAGCAAGTATTTTTGGCGGAGGAACAAAAAATGCTAGAATTGGAGAAGTCGCACTTGCAAATGGTGGAGTATTGTTTTTTGATGAATTTCCACATTTTAACAAGCAAATCATAGAGAGTTTAAGAGAGCCTTTAGAGGATCATAAAATTCATATTTCAAGAGTAAATTCTAAAATCACTTATGAAACAAAATTTAGCTTTATAGCTGCCCAAAATCCTTGTCCTTGCGGAAATTTATTTTCTAAAAATCTTTCTTGTGTTTGTAGTGAAAATGAGATTAAAAAATACAAAAATCACATTTCAGCTCCTATTATGGATAGGATTGATCTTTATGTAGCTATGGATGAGATCAGCAAGGATGATAAAACAAGTATAAGTTCTAAAGAAATGAGTGAAAAAATTTTACAAGCTTTTATTTTTGGTAAAAAACGGGGGCAAAAAGAATTTAATGGGAAATTAAAAGATGAAGATTTAAGTCGTTTTTGTGTATTGGAAAAAGATGCCAAAGATACACTAGATTTAGCAATTTCACGTTATAATCTTTCTTTGCGATCACTCAATAAAATTTTAAAAGTTTCAAGAAGTATAGCGGATTTAGAACAAAGTCTTAATATTAACAAAACCCATATTTTAGAAGCTTTAAGCTTTAGAGCAAGGAATTAAAATGGAAAATAAAAGTATAGCTATCTTTATAGATGCAGAAAATATCCCTGCAAAATACGCTAAAAGTATTTTTGATATCGCTTCAGATTATGGAGAGGTTATCATTAAACGCATTTATGGAGATTGGACTCAAAAAAATATACAAGGTTGGAGAGAGCAAATTGCTGAATATTCTTTAATTGCTATGCAACAATTTAATTTTGCAGCCAACAAAAACTCAAGCGATATGTATTTAATCACTGAAATCATGTCCATATTTTATGAAAAAAACATAGATATTTTTGTTATTGTTTCAAGCGATAGCGATTATACTTCACTCATTCAAAAATTAAGAGAAAATAAAAAACAGGTTATAGGAATGGGGCTTGAAAAATCTATAAAATCCTATGTAAATGCCTTTAGTGAATTTTTTTATTTAGATAAAGATGAGAGTAAAAAAGAAGATATTTTAAGTAAGGATTATTTAAGAGCTTTAATCAATATCACCGAACAGCTCATCGATGAAAAGGGGCGTGCCGAATACGCACTAATACGCACTAATATGAACCGCAAATACTCGGATTTTCATCCGCAAAATTATGGTTTTAAGAATTTTCGTGCTTTGATCCAGAAATTTTTACCTAAAATGAAAAAATTTGAAGAAGAAAGAGAAAAAAATATATATTTTTTGGTGAAAAAAGATTATGAAAGCTATTATTGATAATATAAACATTTTAGAACAAAATGCTATAAATAAAGGCTTAGATGAGCTTATTTTAATGGAAAATGCGGGATTAAATTTAGCCAAACTAATTAAAAAAGAAGCTAAAAAAATCTGCATTCAACGCAAGATTAAAAAAGTAAAAATACTTTTTTTATTAGGCGGGGGTAACAACGCTTCAGATGGCTTAGTGGCTTTAAGAAATTTAAAACACGCTAAAGCTTATAAAGTAGGCTTTAAAGAAAATACGCTTTTTAAAAAACAAGAGCAAATTTTACAAAATTATGCTTTTAAATTTTGTAAAAAAGAACCCGATTTTAAAAAATTTCATATTATCATTGATTGTATTTTAGGCACAGGCTTAAATCGTTGCTTAGATGAAAAAACAAGTTTAATAATTCAAAAAGCTAATCAAAGCAAGGCTTTAAAAATAGCTTGTGATATGCCTACAAATTTGGGATTTTATCCTTGTTTTAAAGCTAATATTACACTTTGCATGGGAGCCTTAAAGGAAATTTTACTTGAAGATTTTGCTAAGGAATTTGTAGGAAGGATTAAAATAGCCAATTTAGGCATTAGCTCTAAGAAATTTTACCCTAATTCTCAAGCTTTTTTGCTTGAAAAAAAAGATTTAAAAACTATAGATAGAAAAATCAACGCTAATAAAGGAAATTTTGGCCATATTTATATAGTTGCCAATGCAAGCGCTGGAACTTTAGCAGGACTTGGAGCCTTAAATTTTGGAGCAGGTCTTGTTTCTTTAGTAGCACAAAAAAGCTTCTCGCCTCTTTTGATGTTAAAAGAAAAAATTGAAAATAATGCAAGTGCTATTGCTTTAGGTATGGGGCTTGAAAATTTGGATTTTCTAAAAGATGAAATTTTGCAAAACACTCCTTTGATCTTGGATGCAAACTGCTTTTTAAGTGAAGCTTTGCTTTGGTATTTAAACAGAAAAGATGTCGTTATAACCCCTCATCCAAAAGAATTTATAAGACTTTATAAAATATGCTTTGATGAGGATTTAAATATAGAAACATTGCAAAAAAATCGCTTTTTCTACGCTAGAAAATTTTCACAAAATTATGATTGTGTTCTTGTTTTAAAAGGAGCAAATCCTATTATTGTACAAAAAGAAAAATTATTTGTTGTAAATTTAGGAAATCAAGCCTTAGCTAAAGGTGGGAGTGGAGATGTTTTAAGTGGAATGATTGCTGCGCATTTAGGTTTTGGTTTTAGTGCTTTAGAAGCAGCAAAAAATGCTACTTTAGCCCATGGACTTGTTGCAAAGAAATATAAATTTAATAAAAATAGCTTTGATGCTTTAAAACTTATCAAAGGATTAAAATGCTTGTAAAATTAGCTGTACTTTTTAGTGGAAATGGAAGTAATTTAGAAAATATTTTAGAAAAACTTCATAAAAAAACTATAGGAGAAAATACCTATGAAGTAGTACTTTGCCTTTGCAATAAAAAAGATGCTTTTGGTATACAAAGGGCAAAAAAATTTGGTCTTGATACTGTGATTGTTGATCATAAGGCTTATAATACTCGTGAAGAATTTGATACGATTTTAGTACAAAAAATCAAAGAAAGTGGAGCAAATCTTACTGTATTAGCAGGTTTTATGAGAATTTTAAGTCCTGTTTTTACAAAAAATATTAAAGCGATCAACCTTCATCCTTCTTTATTGCCACTTTTTAAAGGAGCACATGCGATTAAAGAAAGCTATGAAAGTGATATGAAAGTGGCTGGCGTGAGTGTGCATTGGGTCAATGAAGAACTTGATGGTGGGATGATTATAGCTCAAAAAGCTTTTGAAAAAAGAAATTTGAGTTTTGAAGAATTTGAAGAAAAAATTCATAGCCTAGAACATGAAATTTTACCCTTAAGTGTGATTGAAATTTTTTCTTAAAGAATTAAAGGTATTTGCTCTAAAACTATAAAATATCGCTTTAAAAAAAATTTTAAAATTTTCAAGGAAATTTATGTTTGAATGGATATTTAGTATTGATGCTTGGATTACTTTAGCTACTTTAAGTGCTCTTGAAATTGTACTAGGGATAGATAATATCATTTTTTTAGCTATTTTAGTAAGTAAACTACCTCCTGAACATCGTGATAAAGGACGTATCTTAGGTTTAGCTTTTGCAATGATTACAAGAATTTTACTTCTTTTATCTCTTTTTTGGGTGATGAAACTTGTAACACCTTTGTTTAGTGTATTGGGCAATGAAATTTCAGGTAGAGATCTAGTTCTTTTACTAGGTGGGCTTTTCTTGATTGTAAAGTCTATTAAAGAAATTAAAGAGCAAATTTCTCATCAAGAAGAAAGCCAAAGTCATTTTAAAGCAAGCAATAAACTTTGGATAGTTGTAGCTGAAATTGCTGTGATTGATATAGTATTTTCACTTGATAGTGTTATTACCGCAGTAGGAATTGCTCAAGATGTAACCATCATGATTATCGCTGTTATTATCGCAGTAGCTGTGATGCTTTTTGCTTCTAAACCTATAGCAGATTTTGTTGAAAAATATCCAAGCATTAAAATTTTAGCCTTAGCTTTTTTGGTGCTAATAGGCGTAGTTTTAGTTGCTGAAAGTTTTGATATTCATATTGATAAGGCATATATTTATACTGCTATGGCTTTTGCTTTAGTGGTGCAAATTTTAAATATTTTAGATCAAAGAAAGGAAAAAAATGGCTAAAGATGCTAATGGAACAGAACTTAACGCAGGTGATAGCGTGAGTGTAATAAAAGATCTTAAGGTTAAAGGTGCAAGTACAACTTTAAAACGTGGAACTACTATAAAAAATATTAAGCTCACTTCTAAAGAAGGTGAAATTGAGGCTAGAGTAGATAAATTTGGCGTTATTGTTTTAAAAACTGAATTTTTAAAGAAAATCTAGGCAAAGAATGTGCGAATCTTACTTGTTTTAAGAGGGAATTATTACGCAGGACAAGAAGAATTTATCAAAAATAATAAACTTCAAAATTATACACTTGATTTAAATGCTTTGCGTCTTTTATCAGGAAGCGTTAAAAATATAGTCAGTGAATATAAAATTTTAAATGTTAAAAATGATGAAGATTTGAGTAAAATTTTACTCAAACTTCTAGAAATGCGTATGCAAAAAGGTGAGTTTTGCATCATAAACGCTTACAATGAAACATTAAAAATTTACAAAGACTTAGCTAAACAATATCGCTATAAAATGTATGTTATTGTTTTTGATAGCTCTTTAAAACAATGTCAAGAAAAAAATCTTTTAGAAGCTAAAAAAAATGAATATATCATCCCTTATGCTCTTTTGGAAAAAACTCAAGATTTACTCAAAAAAAATCCAAAAAAATACCCAATTTTAGACTCGAGCGACTGGAAAAAATGTCTTTACCAAATGCCAAATTTAAGCAAATACAAAAAAATTCATCATATAGGAGATTTGCAAGGTTGTTATAGTGTTTTAAAAGAATATATTAAAACAATCAAAGAAGATGAATTTTATATATTTTTGGGAGATTATATCAACAGAGGTATAGAAAATGGCAAAGTAATAAAATTTCTTTTAAAAATTTGCGAAAAAGAAAATGTATGCTTATTAGAAGGAAATCACGAAAGACATCTTATAAAATGGGCTAATGGAGAATTGTCAAATTCCAAAGAATTTAATGAAAATACTTTAAAGGATTTTAGAAAAGAAAAACTTACTCCAAGAGATGCTAGAAAACTCTATCCTCATCTAAAAGAATGTTTATACTACAAATTCCAAAATAAATTCATATTTTGTTCACATGGAGGAGTAAATTTTATACCCTCCAAACCTGAAAAAATAAGTTTTATACCAAGCCATGATTTTATTTATGGTGTAGGTGGATATGAAGACAGTCAAAAAGTGGCAAATCAATTTTGTAATTTCACCTCGGACAATCTTTATCAAATCTTTGGACACAGAAATAAAGAAAAACTTCCTATGAAAATAGCCAAAAGAGTATTTTTATGCGAGGGTAAAATAGATGATGGTGGATATTTACGCGTAGTTACACTAGATAAAAAAGGTTTTGAGTGTATAGAAATTAAAAACCAAATTTACAAAAAGAAATAAGCCTAAAGAGGCTTATTCTTCATCTTTATTTGTTTTTTTAACCACCTTAACACGCTCTATAGAATTCCCATCCATTTTTTTAACTTCATAGTAACAAAGTTCATCTTCAATACGATCTCCTACCATAGGCAAGCGTCCTAAAAGATTAAATACATATCCACCTATAGTAACCTGTTCTAAATCCTCATCATAGTTTATTACAAGCATTTCTTCAACAGTTTCTATATCGCATCGTCCTTGAAATTCATAGATATTTTCAGCAAGTTTTTTATAGCTGTCTTCTTCATGCTCGCTTTTAATTTCGCCAATAATTTCTTCCATGATATCTTCCATGGTTAAAATTCCGGCAGTTCCACCATACTCATCAACTACTAATGCAGTATGAGAGCGTTCTTTATTCATCATTACAAGTACTTTTGAAATGCTAATATTTTCAGGAACCAAAATCAAAGGTTTAACAAAAGTATCTAAATTTTGACTTTTATAGTTTAATTCATTTTGTATTATATCTCGTATGTGTATCATCCCTAAAATAGTATCTTTAGAACCATCAATATAAGGAAAGCGAGTATGTTTATATTCACAAATGATTTGCATATTTTCTTCGTAACTTTTTTGTTTATTTAGACAAATCATATCTTTTCTAGGAGTCATAATCTCTTTAGCAACAGTATCTGAAAAATCAACAGCATTGCGTATGATCTCTGTTTCAAATTCATCTAAAACTCCACCTTTTTGACTCTCACTTGCTATGATTTTAATTTCTTCTTCGCTATGAGTTAGCTCGCTTTCTTTAGCAGGTTTTATTCCAAAAAGTTTCAAACTTATAGCTGCTAAAAAATCGAAAATTTTAATACAAGGCAAAAAGAGTATCCAAAACCAATGAAGCGGTCTAGCTATAAATAAAACCGCTTTATCCGCAACTGCAATAGCTATACTTTTTGGCACAAGTTCTCCTAAAACCACATGTAAAAGAGTAATAATGCTAAAAGCAATAATAAAAGCTAAAGTATGGATAATAACAGTGCTAAAACCAAGATTAATAAGCGGAATTTCTAGCATTTTTGCAATAGCAGGCTCACCTATCCAACCAAGAGCTAGAGAACTTAAAGTGATTCCTAATTGACAAGCACTAAGATAAGTATCAAGTCTTGAAGTAACCTCCAAAGCTTTCTTGGCACCAGCTTTTTTTTCTTTTACCATCTCTTCAAGCTTGGAACGACGTACTTTAACAATACTAAATTCAGACAAAACAAAAAAACCATTTAAAAACACTAGAGCAAGTGCAACAACAACCATAAGTATAGAATATCCTGCATCAAAAGATGCTGTAGAAGTTTGGTTTAAATCCAAAACCTGACTGGGGTCCAATGAAGCTCCTTAAGAAATAAAATATTATTAAACCTTATTATACACAATTAAAAGTAAATTTAATATTTGAATTTTTTCTTGTATCTTATTAAGATAAAAGCTAAGACTTATAAGAAATATTTTTCTCAAATTCTTTTAAACGCTTATGTATACTTCTAAGTTGAGTGATAGTTGTCCAGTTTGTGATAAAAACACTAAAAGAGCTTCGCACTTGATCAAAAGCATTGTTAATCTGCATTACAATACCAAGTCCTATAGCTCCAGCAAAAAGCCCTGGTGCCATGATTAAAAATGGCACTATAACTATCATTTGCTCAAATAAAATGAGCCAAATATTAAAATATCCATAATGTAAAAAAAGTCTTTTATAGTTAAATTTAAGTCCTGTAAAAAGCTCTATCATAGTCTCATTTTTAGCGTATTCTTTGCGATTATCCTCAGCATAAACAAGCTCTTTTCTAAAAGCTGCTTCAGCTTTTTGATTATTGTATTCAAGTCCAGGAAGCTTAATACCTACAAACCATGACACAACCAAGCCTCCTAAAGAAATCAAAAGTGCAATATAAACAAGCAAACCATCAATGTTTTTTAAAAAATAAAAAGAAGAATTTTCACTTAAATTTGCAAATAAAGCTTTACTCACAACATCACTTAAACTCCATAAAATCGGAATAAATGCTACAAGGGTCATCAAAGCTTTTATAAAACTAAGTCCTAAACTCTCTACGATTTTAGAAAAATTATAAGTATCTTCTTGAATTCTTTGTGAACTTCCTTCTATATTATCATCTTTATTTTTCCAAAATTTTAAATAAGAAAAAGTCATAGCCTCACGCCACTTAAAAGCATATACACTAGCAAAATAAATATTAATCGTAGCGATTAAAACATAAGGAATAGCAATAGCTAAAAAAACTAAAATCAAAGCATA
Organism: Campylobacter sp. BCW_4323; assembly: GCF_001763115.1. Lineage (NCBI taxonomy): Bacteria > Pseudomonadati > Campylobacterota > Epsilonproteobacteria > Campylobacterales > Campylobacteraceae > Campylobacter > Campylobacter sp. BCW_4323. The sequence continues at coordinate 46,819 of NZ_MJYC01000027.1, forward strand.
AAAATCATTTGCTGAATAATTTGGCTTTTCAATCATAGCCCTAGAGTTGAAAAAATATTCTAATAAATTTTGATAATAATACAATGCACCTTTATTGATAAAATTAGCTTTTTGGAAATTTTGTTCAGCTCTTTGATTAGCCTCTTGGATTAAAGTGGCATTATTTTCGAAATTAGTTTCTATTTTTTGTGTTGAATTTGAATCTAAAATTTCTATTTTAGGTTTTTGCAAGACATTATAAAAATCACTATACCATGAATTTATAGCAACATTAAGACTTGTTTGAATAAAAAGAAAAAACAAGAGTAAAAAAAGTCCTAAATAAGCCCATAAAGCCCATTTTTTACTTGCAAAAAATGAAGAAAACATGCTACCACCTTTTAAAAGAAAAATTTTAATCAACTTTATTTAATCAAGAGTTTATTAAAAATCATAAATTTATCAATATATGTGTCAAAAATAAACCTCTTTATTCTTTAAAGAAATATAAAAATATAAATATTACGTCATATTTACTTTTTAATATTAATATTTCTTATCAAAATATTTAAAAAGGAATTAATGTCTATGAAAAAAATAATTTTATTTTTACTATGCGTTGGCTTTGCTTTTGCTTGCTCTGAACATTCTCATACTGATTTTAAAGATCTTAATAAAACCAAGTATAATTCTCAATAAAGGATAAAATATGAAAAAAATCTTCTTTATGTTTTTAACGGCTTTTTCATTTTTAGGTGCTAGCGAGCTTAATATTTACTCAGCAAGACATTATGATGCTGATTTTGAAATCATAAAAAAATTCGAAGAAAAAACAGGCATTAAGGTCAATCATACTCAAGCTAAAGCTTCAGAACTTATTAAAAGGCTTTCTCTTGAAGGAAATAACTCTCCTGCTGATATTTTCATCACAGCTGATATTTCAAATCTTACAGAAGCTAAAAATTTAGGACTTTTATCTCCTGTTTCATCAAAATATTTAGAAGAATTTATACCTGCTCATTTAAGAGATAAGGATAAAGAATGGTTTGCGATCACAAAAAGAGCAAGAATTATTGCTTACAATAAAAACGCAAATATCGACATTAGCAAAATGAAAAATTATGAAGATTTAGCAAAAAGTGAATTTAAAGGAGAAATTGTCATGAGAAGTGCTACAGCTCCTTATAGCAAAACTCTTTTAGCATCTATTATAGCTAATGATGGAAGCAAAGAGGCTAAAGCATGGGCTAAAGGTGTACTTGAGAATCTTGCGACAAGCCCAAAGGGTGGGGATAGAGATCAAGCCAGACAAGTATTTACAGGCGAAGCTAAATTTGCAGTTATGAATACTTATTATATAGGGCTTTTAAAGAATTCTAAAAATCCAAAAGATGTAGAAGTGGGGAATTCTTTGGGTATTATTTTTCCTAATCAAGATAATAGAGGAACGCATATTAACATTAGCGGTATTGCCATGACAAAATCAAGTAAAAATCAAGATGCGGCTAAAAAATTTATGGAATTTATGTTAAGTCCTGAAATTCAAAAAATTCTTATCGATAGTAATTATGAATTTCCTATAAGAAATGATGTAGAATTAAGCCAAACGATAAAAGATTTTGGAACTTTCAAAGAAGATCAAATCCCTGTGAGCAAGATAGCAGAAAATATTAAAGAAGCTGTTAAAATTTACGATGAAGTCGGTTTTAGATAATGTATAAAACCTTAAAATACTATAAACTCGGGGCAATTTTACTTGCCCTTTTTCTTGCTTTACCTATTTTTGGTATTTTTGCTGAACTTTTTTATATTTTATTTCAAAATTTTAATACAAGCAATTTAACCCAATTTTCATCTATTAAAGAAAATTTGAGTCATTTTTTTGATTATTTATTTTTAAAATTCATCAAAGATACTTTTATAATTAGCGTGGGAGTATTGTGTTTAAGCTTGATTTTGGGTGTGAGTTCTGCTTATTTGATCGCAAATTATGATTTTTATTTCTGTAAAATTTTAGAAAAATTACTCATTTTACCCTTAGCCATACCTGCTTATATTTTAGCCTTTGTTTATGTGGGAATTATGGATTTTCAAGGATTTTTTCACGAAAATTTTGGCTTTAGGATAGATTTTTTCAATCATTACGGTGTTATTTTTGTTTTGGCTATTTCTTTATATCCTTATATTTATTTATTTGCTAAAACAGCTTTTAAAAGTGAAGCTAAAGAGGCTTATGAAGTAGCTAAAATCATGAAATATTCTGAATTTAGAATTTTTACACGCGTGGCACTTTTGAGCGCAAGACCTGCCATTTTTTCTGGAGCTTTATTGGTTTTAATGGAAACTTTAAGTGATTATGGTGCAAGTGCTTATTTGGGGGTGGATACTTTTTCGGCTGGAATTTTTAAACTCTGGTATGATTTGAATGATTCTTATTCTTCTAGTGTTTTATCGGGTATTTTAATGCTTTTTGTATTTTTGATTATGTATGTGGATTATTATTATAAAAATAAACATCATTATAGTTTTAATCAAAATTTAGCTCTTTTTATCAAAAAAAGAAAATTAAATCCTATTAAACAAATTCTATCCTGTATTTATTGTTTTATGATTGCTTTTGTAGGTTTTATTTTACCTTTTATTTGGCTAGTTTATTGGGGGTTAAAAGATCATAAACTTTTTGAATCGCAATTTTATATTATCAGTTTTCAAACTATAATCTTAGCTTTAGTCACTGCTTTAATTACCACTTTTTTAGCTTATTTTTTGATGTTTAGTTCTAGGATAGTTAAAAATCATTTTTTTAATTTATTTATTTTAAAAATAAGTTCTTTGGGTTATTCTATACCTGCTGCTGCTTTAGGGATTAGCATTATAGTGCTTTTTGTATTTTTGGATAAAATTTTTCATATGAGTTTATTGGGAAATTCTTTATTTGTTCTTGTTTTTGCTTATATAATTCGTTTTTTAGCGAGTGCAATTTATTCTTTAGAAGGAGGATATAATAAAATTCATCTAAATATTGATGAGGCAAGTTTAAATTTAAGAGCGAGTTATTTTATTTTATTTTTTAAAATTCACACACCTTTAATGAAACATTTTTTATTTTTAGCTTTTATTATTGTTTTTATTGATACAATTAAAGAACTTCCTTTAAGTAGAATTTTAGCACCTTTTGGCTTTGAAACTTTAAGTGTTAAAGCTTTCTGGTTTGCAAGTGATGAAAGAATTTATGATGCAGCTTTGCCTTCCTTATTTATCGTTTTTCTTTCTTTAATGGTTGTTGTTTGGATGGATAAAATCACAAGGAAAGATGATGTTAGAAATTAAAAATTTATCTAAAAATTTCGGAAAAATACAAGCTTTAGAAAATATCAATCTTCATGTCAAAGAAGGAGAATTTTTAAGCATTTTAGGGGGTAGTGGAAGTGGAAAAAGCACGCTTTTAAGGATTATTGCTAAGCTTGAACAAGCTAGTTCTTATGATTTGTTTTCTTGCAAAGGTGAAGTGGCTTTGATGTTTCAAAATTATGCTTTATTTCCTCATTTAAATGTTGAGAAAAACATACTTTTTGCACTTTACGATAAAAAAGATAAAAATCAAATTTTAAATCATTTGCTTAAAACTTTTGAAATTGAAGATTTAAGATATAAAAAAATCGATGAAATTTCAGGAGGGCAAGCGCAAAGAGTGGCTTTTGCTAGAGCTATAGCAAGAGGATGTAAGCTTTTGCTTTTAGATGAACCTTTTTCTAATTTGGATCAAAATTTAAAACAGGATTTAAGAAGAGAATTGAAAAAAATGATAGAAAATCAAGGCATTACGGCTATTATGGTAACTCATGATATTGAAGATGCTTATTGCATGTCTGATCAAATCGCTTTTTTAGAAAAAGGAAAAATCTTAGCTCATGCAAATCCTAAAGAGCTTTATTTTAAGCCTGATTTTAAAAGTGCGCAAATTTTACCTGATTTAAATATCATAGAAGAAAAACTTGATTTAGAAGATGAATTTTTTGCTTGGATAGCTTCAAAAAATTATATTTTTGGTTATGCAGAGCTTAAAATAGGAAATCGCTTTGAGGCTAAAATTTTACAAAAAGAATTTTTAGGGGCTTTTTATAGACTTAAGTTAAGATATAAAAATATAGAATTTTTTATGTTATTAAGTTCAAATTATAACTTAGAAGAAAAAATAAATTTTGATATTATCAATTTTTAGCTAAAATTCCTAAAAATCTTTTAAGGACAAATTTCATGAAAAATCTTTTAATCATAGGCGCAGGTGGGGTAAGTCGTGTGGCTACTGTAAAATGCGCAATGAATTCTGATACTTTTAGCAAAATCACTTTAGCTAGTAGAACAAAAAGCAAATGTGATGAGATCGCTGCTTTTATCAAAGAGCGTTTAGGGGTTCAAATTGAAACGGCGCAAATTGATGCTGATGATAGCAATGCGGTTGTAGAACTTATCAAGAAAACAGGAGCGCAAATTTTACTCAATGTTGCTTTGCCTTATCAAGATTTGAGTTTAATGGATGCTTGTATAAAAGCAGGGATTGATTATGTAGATACGGCAAATTATGAACATCCTGATTTAGCTAAATTTGAATACAAAGAGCAATGGGCGAGAAATGATGAGTTTAAACAAGCAGGAATTTTAGGACTTTTAGGAAGTGGATTTGATCCTGGTGTAACTAATGTTTTTTGTGCTTATGCACAGCAAAATTTATTTGATGAAATTTCTTATATTGATATTTTAGATTGCAATGCAGGTGATCATGGCTATGCTTTTGCGACCAATTTCAACCCTGAAATCAATCTACGTGAGGTTTCTGCTAAAGGGCGTTATTGGGAAAATGGCAAGTGGATAGAAACAGAGCCTATGGAAATAAAAATGGAGTGGGATTATCCAGAAGTAGGTGTGAAAGATAGCTATTTGCTTTATCATGAAGAACTTGAAAGCTTGGTAAAAAATATCAAAGGTTTAAAAAGAATACGCTTTTTTATGACTTTTGGACAAAGTTATTTAACTCATATGAAATGCCTTGAAAATGTTGGAATGCTAGGGATTAAACCTGTGATGCACCAAGGAAAAGAAATCATTCCTATAGAATTTTTAAAAACCTTACTTCCTGATCCTGCAAGTTTGGGACCACGCACTAAAGGTTATACCAATATAGGTTGTGTGATTCGTGGTAAAAAAGATGGAAAAGACAAGCAAGTTTATATTTATAATGTTTGCAATCATGAAGAATGTTATAAAGAAACTGGTGCACAAGCTGTGAGCTATACTACAGGTGTTCCTGCTATGATAGGTACAAAATTAATCGCTAAAGGGATTTGGCAAGGAAAAGGCGTGTTTAATATGGAAGAATTTGACGCTAAGCCTTTTATGGAAGAGCTGAATTCTCAAGGACTTCCTTGGAAGATTATCGAAATGACTCCAAGCTTAGGAGAGTAAGTGCTAGAGCACTTACTTTTGTCCTATATAAATAAAGTGCTCCACACTGCCTTCAAAATTATATAGATTAATTAATTCATAATCTCCCCAAAATAAAGGTTTAAAAGGTTTAAAATCTTCTTTTAATTCTTCTATGTCTTTAGTAAAGCGTATATATGAAGAACCGCTCAATCTACCACTTGGACATCCTTTTACTTCACGTAAGCCATTATCCATAAGTTCTCCTCTTTCATACATACTATAGCCTTTATCACTCATCATAGTTGCAAATATAATAGCTCCTTCATTGCACAGTTCATAAAATTCTTGCACAGCTTCTTTAAAAGCTTGTTTTGTAAGATAATATAAGCTTTGATTTGCAAATATAAAATCCATTTTTGTATTGAAGAGTTTTTTAAAGCTAGAATTAGGAGATATGATGTGAAAATTTTTAGAATCTAAGCAAGGATCTTTTTCCCAAACTTTTTTTAAACTAGGAACTATATCAATGCCATAAGGCTCTATACCCCCCCCCAGTTATATTTTTAAAATACTTAGAATGCACTCCATTTCCGCAACCAAAATCAAGTAATTTTCCACTTGTTTTGCTTAGTTTGTATTTTAAGATTCTCTCGTAAAATCTTATAACATGACCATCAGGATATTGAAGTCCATAACCTTCTTTGTCATATTTTTGAGTATATGCAGATAAAGAATTATCCATTTTTTGCTCCTTTTCGTATAGAATTTTGACATTAAGCCAAAATTCATTCTAACACAAAAAGGATTAAAATTATTTTACAGGGTGAAGTTCATTTGCATAAAAACTAACTGATCCCATACCTTCTTTTAAAGCCCATTCATAAGCTTTTGCAACAAATTCCCAATTGATATGAGCATAGAATTTCTCTAAATAAGCAGGGCGTGCATTACGATGATCTACATAATAAGCATGTTCCCAAACATCTACAACAAGTAAAGGAACTTTATCTTCAGTAATCGGTGTAGCTGCGTTTGAAGTGCCTACAAATTCTAGCTTTTGATTTTTAGTATTATAAACTAACCAAAACCATCCTGAACCAAAAACTCCTGTAGCACCTTTGATGAATTCAGCTTTGAAATTTTCTAAAGATCCAAATTCTTTTTCTAGTGCCGCTTGTAAATTAGCATCTATACTTTGACATGAACCACCACAACCACAGCCTGTACTTGGCTTAATGCAATCAAAATAAAAATCATGATTATAAACTTGAGCTGCGTTATTAAATACGCCCCCATTTGAAGTTTTGATAATACTTACAAGATCTTTACCTGCAAATTCAGTATCTTTGATAAGATTATTCAGATTTGTAACATAAGTATTGTGATGTTTTCCATGATGATAGCTAAAAGTTTCAGCACTCAAAAAATCACCAAAAGCATTGGTATCATAAGGTAATTTTCTTAATTCAAACATAATTTCTCCTTTATTTTTAGTTTGATATTGAAAATATTACCATAATAATATTAAAAAGAGTAAAAATATCTTAAAAGCTTAGTGGGTAAAATTTCTATTTATTTAATCTAAATAAAATAAGATATATTTATAATATATTTTAATAATAATTTAAATGTATATAAAAAATTATATTTTTTTGAAATATTTTTACAAAAAATATCTATTTGTTGGTTTTTAATAATTACAATTAATTTGCAACTAAAAATTATTCATAAGGAGGAAAATATGAAAAAAGTTGTACTAATCTCAGCATTACTAGGTGCTCTCGCAGCTAATGTTTTTGCAGCTAATACTCCAAGCGATGTGAATCAAACACATACAAAAGCTCATCATTCAAAAGCTAAAGCTGATAAAAAACATGAAGCTAAAACTCACAAAAAAACAAAAGAGCAAACACCAGCTCAATAATGCCCAGCCTTGATATAAGCCTATAATAGACTTATATCAAAAACTATTCGTATTCTACAAAATAAATTATTAATATTTATTAAATTTTAATAGAAAAATGAAAAAATAGTTATTTTAAAAGAAAAATTAAAAAGTGGTGACCCATACGAGACTCGAACTCGTGTTACCGCCGTGAAAGGGCGATGTCCTAACCGCTAGACGAATGGGCCACTTTTAAGGAGTAAAAAATAAAAATGAAATTGAATTATATATATTTATTTCTTAAAATTTAATTAAATATATCAAAATTATGTGATTTTTATCTTTGTTTGATTATAATTTCATCTTCAATTTTTTATAAAATTTTAGGATTTATTATGGATTTTTATAGTCTTATTTTTTTATCCTGTGCTTTAGGAATGGATGCTTTTGCTGTATCACTATGCAAAGGTTTTAGTGTTAAAAAACTACATTTAAAACATTATCTTATTGTTGGAATTTATTTTGGCGGATTTCAAGCCTTGATGCCAACTATTGGTTATTTTATAGGTATAACTTTTGCATCTTTTATTGCGAGTATTGATCATTGGATAGCTTTTATTTTACTTTCTTTAATAGGATTAAAAATGATCAAAGAGTCATTGGAAAATGAAAATTGCGATAGTAATGCCAATCAATTTGGCTTTAAAACCATGCTAGCTTTAGCAATTGCTACGAGTATCGATGCGCTAGCAGTTGGCGTAAGTTTTGCATTTTTAAATGTAAATTTATTATTAGCTATATTTTTAATAGGTATTATTACCTTCATTTTATGCATCATTGCTCTAAAAATAGGAAATAAATTTGGAATTTATCTTAAAAATAAAGCTGAACTTTTAGGCGGATTGGTTTTAATTATATTAGGAGTAAAAATTCTAATAGAACATTTATTTTTCGATTGAAAATTTCATTCTTAAAGTAGCTAAAGCTTTATCAAATTCCAAGGCTTTACTTTGAAATTTTTTATTAAAAGTTCTTTGTCTTTTGGCAAGTTGTGTAGTATGTATCGTGATTAAATTTTCAAGCTCTTTAAAGGAAATTTCTCCATCTAAATATTCTTTACACTCTTTCAAACCTATAGAATTTAATGCTTTAAGTTTATGATCAAATTTAGAAAAAAGAATTTTTGCTTCATCTAAAAGTCCATTATCAAGCATTTCTTTTGTTCTAGTTTTAATACGTTTTTTTAAAATTTCTTTATCCCACGCAAGCTCATAAATTTCTATATCTTTAAGCACCCCAGTTTTTTGTGTTCTTTTTAAAAATTCACTAGGAATTTCTCTTGTTTGTTCATAAATACCCAGCCATTTTTTTAATCTATAAGTATCATTTTTTTCTATTTTATAGTTTGGATCAATATTTAATAAAAGAGCATAAATTTCATCGTTATTTAAAGAACTCTTTGACTCTAAGGTTTTTTCACTTAAACCATCTATCATAGTTTTTAAATAAAATCCAGTTCCACCTACTATAATTAGAGGTAAATTTCTAGCTAAAGCAAATTCTTTTGCTTTTTGATATTCTCTTATGAATAACTCAACATTAAAATGTTCATTCACACTCAATAAATTTACCCCAAAGTATTTTATACTCGCAAGATCATCTTGTGAAGGCTTGGCACTTGCTATATTAATCTCTTTATAAACACAAAGACTATCAAGACTTAAAACAACAGCATCAAATTCTCTTGCTAAAGTATTGGCTATGTATGTTTTTCCACTCGCGGTTGTTCCTATTAATGCTATTTCAAAAAACATTTTAATATTTATCCTAAAATTTATAAAAATTTTAGTAAAATCATAGCAAAAAATATTTTAAAGTAGAAAAATGAACACATTCTGGATAAAATTTAAAGATATTTTAGAACTTGTAGTATTTAAGCATTCTATTTTTGCTTTACCTTTTTTATTTTCCTCTATGATTGTAGCATCAAAACTTGCAAATGACACTGCTTGGTTTGGTTTTAAGGCATTGATTTTAGGCATTATTTGTGCGGTAAGTGCAAGAAATTTTGCCATGGCTACAAATCGTTTAATGGATGAAGATATAGATAAGAATAATCCTCGTTGTGTAAATCGCCCTAATGTCAGTGGAAAAATAGGTAGAAAAAGCGTATGGATTTTTATCATTATTAATGCACTTATTTTTATATCATGTTCTTATTTTATTAATACCTTGGCCTTTTATTTGTCTTTTCCTGTGCTTTTTGTATTGGCTATTTATTCAGCTTTTAAACGCTTTAGTTCTTTAGCACATTTAGTTTTAGGATTTTGTTTAGGACTTGCACCTATTGCAGGAAGTGTTATAATTATGGGTGAAATTCACATTTATAGCGTTATTTTATGTTTAGGTGTAACTTTTTGGACAGCTGGGTTTGATCTGCTTTATTCTTTACAAGATATGGAGTATGATAAAAAAATAGGACTTCACTCTATTCCTGCTAAATTTGGTTCAAAGGCTACTTTATTTATATCAGCTTTTTGTCATATTTTAGCAGTATTATTTTGGCTTCTTTTTGTGTGGGAAGTTTGGGGCGTAGCACTTGGAAAAATAGCACTTATTGGAGTAATTATAAGTGGTATTATTTTAGTCTTGGAACATAAAATTGTTCACAAGAATTTTGCTCATATTGATAGAGCATTTTTCACTCTAAATGGTTATTTAAGTATTATCTTTTTTATTTTTATTTGGATTGATTTATTATGGAATTAACACTTTTTAAAGCAGGATTTGAAGCTCATTTAGAATGTTGTGAAATAGAAAATAACCGTTTTCTTGGAGAATACCTAAAACTTGGAGCAATTTCTCAAATTTTAAAATGGAAAAAACTTGCTTCACGCATTGATTTTGATGAGGGTGAAAAAATTATTTTTGATCTTCTTTTAAGCCTAAAAGAAGATATTTTAAGACTTGAAAATTCTTTAGATAAAAATAAAGAACTTATACCACTTAAGCAAAAAGGGGTAGTAGAATCTTTAAATTTTGAATATCTAAATTTTTTGGATACTATTTTAGAAGAAGATAAAGAATATTATTTAAGATTTGATTTAAATAATCAAAGAATAGCTATTTTTATCAAAGCTCAAAGTCAAACATTGGCAAAAATTATCAAAATTAAGCCTGAAGACAAAATGGCTTTTGATGCTTTTGTTGTTGAAATTCAAAGAAATATGATAAGAAATAAGAAAGGCCAAGAATGAGTGATGATGTACTTTATTTAGTTTTTATAATTGTGCTTTTAATTGCAATGCTAGCCTATATGAATATCAAAGAAAGAGAAAATAATGCAAAAATAGCAAAACTTCAAAATGTGATAGAAGATATTACCAAAGAACTTCATTATTTTCGTAAAGAATTAGGAGTTAAAGATGATAGCGAAGAGGAAGAAGACTATAAAACCTCTCTTTTAAAAGAAGAAATTATGATTGAACTTGATAAACAAATCAGTTCAAAAATCACTCCTGTTTTAAGAACACTAAAAACTATGGAACATATCATAGAAGATTTTCAAAATGAACAACAAAATCGTCTTTTAAATTTGGAACAAAAAGCACAAAGCATGGCTAAACTTACACCAAATTACGATACAGAAGAACAAAAAATAGAAAATCTTTTCAAAGAAGGAAAAAGCATAGAACAAATCGCCAAAGATTTACGCATTGGCACTGGAAATGTAGAACTTGTCTTAAAATTTAAGAAATTAATAAAATAGAATGGAAAATAAATGCTTATAGATCAATTCGGTAGAAAGATAAATTATCTTAGAATTTCAGTTACACAAAGATGTAACTTTCGCTGCCTTTATTGTATGCCAAAAATTCCTTTTGATTATCAGCCAAAAGAAAATTTATTAAGCTTCGAAGAACTTTTTTTATTTGTTAAAGCAGCTATAGACGAAGGAATTGAAAAAATCCGTATAACAGGTGGGGAACCTTTATTAAGAAAAGATTTAAGTATTTTTATAAAAATGATTAGCGATTATAAAAGCGATATTGACCTTGCTATAACTACAAATGGATTTTTACTAAAAGACTTTGCTAAAGACCTAAAAAATGCCGGACTTAAACGACTTAATATTTCACTTGATACCCTAGATCACAAAAAAGCAAAAACTCTTGCACAAAAAGATGTATTAGATAGTGTTTTATCTGGAATTGATGAAGCTTTAAATCTAGATTTGAAAGTAAAACTTAATACTGTAGCTCTTAAAAATTTAAACGATGATGAACTGATATCTCTTTTGGAATTTGCAAAATCAAAAAAAGCTCAAATTCGCTTTATAGAATTTATGGAAAATACTCATGCTTATGGTAAATTACAAGGATTAAAAAGAGATGAAATTATACAAATTTTAAGTCAAAAATATCAAATTCAACTTATAAAAAAAGATGAAAAAGCACCTGTGAGTATTTACAAGGCAGATGATTATGAATTCGGAATTATAGATCCTCATAGCCATGAATTTTGCGATTCTTGCAATCGCATACGCTTAAGTGCTGAAGGCTTGTTAATACCTTGCCTTTATTTTGATGAAGCATTAAGTATAAAAGAAGCGGTTCGAAAAGGTGATATTAAAGCCGCTGTAGAAATATTACAAGAAGTATTAAGAAATAAACCAGAAAAAAATAAATGGAGTGTTGTTGATAATAAAACCTCATCTCGTGCTTTTTATCAAACTGGAGGTTAATTTTGCAACTTGTTGAAAGTTTCTTAAGTATTCAAGGAGAAGGTAAATATAATGGAAAATTAGCTATTTTTATGCGTTTTGCTGGCTGTAATTTCAACTGTTTAGGTTTTAATGTAAAAATATCAAAAAACAATAAAACTCTCATCGGATGTGACACGATAAGAGCTGTTTTCACAAAAGATTTTAAAGAAAGTTATGAAACTTTAAATGCTAATGAACTTTTAAAAAGAGTGATAAAATTAAAACAAGGCTTTAATCCTATAGTTGTTATCACAGGTGGAGAACCATTAATCCATTATGAAAATCCTGAATTTATAGAATTTATCCAAATATTATTAAAAAATAAATTCGAAATACACTTTGAAAGCAATGGAAGCATAGAAATTGATTTTGATAGATATCCTTTTTACAAAGAATGTATTTTTGCTTTAAGCGTTAAACTCCAAAATAGCGGGATAAAAAAAGATAAACGATTAAATTTTAAAGCTTTAAAAGCATTTAAAAATTACGCAAAAGATAGTTTTTATAAATTTGTTTTAGATGTCAATACCCTTGATAATTCATTTTTAGAAATCAATGAAATTCTAAAAGAAGCTCCAAATCAAATTTTTTGTATGCCTATGGGTGAAAATGAGCAAAATCTTAAAAAAAATGCTCAAAAAATTGCTGAATTTTGTATTAAGAATGGTTATAATTATTCTGATAGAATTCATATTCGTCTTTGGAACAATAAAGAGGGTGTATGATTATAAGAAAATTATTTGAATTTGAAAACGCACACATTGTTAGGTTTTGTTCTTCTAAGCGTTGCAAAAGTAGCATTCATGGACATTCTTACAAAGTTGAAGTTTTACTTGAAAGCAAATATTTAGATAATGCTGGAATGGTCTATGATTTTGGACTTTTAAAAACCTATATACGCCAAATTATTGATAGTTTTGATCATGCTATCACTCTTTTTAAATATGATGACGCAAAATATTTAGAAGAAATGAAAAAATATTCAAGTCGTTGGATTTGCCTGCCTGTTAATGTAAGTGCTGAAAATTTTTGTCGTGTATTTTTCATACTTATAGATGCTTTATTAAAACAAACAAAAATGATAAATGGAGAACAAGGAGTGACTTTACAAAGCATCATTGTTCATGAAACAAGAACAGGCTATGCACAAGGTTTTAGAGAAGATGCCTATAGTGAGCTAATGCCAAAAATTTCACTTCAAGACATAGAATTTTCCAATGGCATTAAAGCAGAATGGAATGATATAGATTTTTATAACAAATTAAAAAATGAAGAAATTTTTATAAATCCAAAGGAGATTTAATGCAAAAAGCTAAAATTTTAATTGCCTTAAGTTTTTTTTTATTAGTTTTATCTGCCTGTTCTAATGATGAAAAAAATATTTCCAAGACTCAAAATACAGATCAAGAAGTAGTTCAAATAGAACAAAACGATGAAAAAACAGAATTAAGCGACTCCAACCTGCCTTTACCTGTAGATGATGAAGCACAAAGTTCAGATGATGAACATGAAGCCAATCCTACTATTATCAACTCTTTATATAAACAAAAATGTGCCACTTGTCATGGAGAAAGAGGGGAATTAAAACCTAAAAACAGCACGGCCATTAAAACCTTGGGTAATAAAATTTTTATACAAAAAATAAAAACGATAAAAGATAAAAACCATAGTTTTTTAAGTGATGAACAAATTCAAAATTTAGCTGATTTTATAAACAAAGGAAAATAATGGATCAAAGTTACGAATTCTTTTTAGCTTTACATCTTTATAGTCTTTATGCGAGCGGTTTTTTAATGCTTTTTTATCTTATACTAACACAAGGAAATTTTAAAACCGAATTCATTTTTATTCGCAGAATACGATTATTTTTACCAATTTATTATTTATTTTTAGCTTTGATTATTTTTACAGGTTGTTTGTTATCAGCAATGAAACAATTTCAAATGAATGTCAATATCCGGGTAATGATTTTTTCTTGGATCTTAATTTTTGCCTTAGCAATTTTTCACTTTGTTTGTTTCAAAAAAGCAAGAAGATTTAGAAAATATGCCACTTTTAGATGGATTAGTTGTTTGATTTTACCTTTTGAAATTTTTTTATTGTTTTTGCCTTTTTTAATAGAAAGATATCTATAAAATGCAATTTTTGTATAACAAGCAAGCTGGAGAAGAGTTTATACAACTTCAAGGAGAAAATTTTAATCATTTAAAAGTAAGAAGAGTAAAGGAAAATTCGGAGCTAAATCTTAGAAATTTACAAGATAATTTTCTTTACAACTATACAATCACAAATTTAACAAGAAATTCTTGCACTTTAAAATTTTTAAACAAAAAATCACAAAATATAAAACAAAGTGAATTAAACTTAGCCTTAGCCATTATAGATATTAAAATTTTAGAAAAAACTCTACCTTTCTTAAATGAACTTGGAGTAAAAAAATTACATTTGGTTTTTACAAATTTTTCACAAAGAAATTTTAAAATCGATTTAGAAAGATTTGAAAAAATCATTATTTCTTCTTGTGAACAATGCGGTAGAAATACTAAAATGGATTTAATTATCCACCAAAGCACTCAAGAATTTGTTCAAAAATTTCCAAATGCAATTATGGTTGATTTTCAAGGAGAACAACAAAGTCATTTCGATGAAAAAGAATTGTATTTTATAGGTCCTGAAGGTGGATTTAGCAATGATGAGAGATTGTTGTTTAACCGGAAAACCTCTCTTAAAAGCTCTAATATTCTAAAAAGTCAAACAGCTATTATAGCTATAGCTTCAAAAATTTTGCTTTAAATTTTCTTAAATTAATCTCTTTTTTATGTTAAATAATTTATAATCACGGCTTATTGTTTTAATTTTTAAGGAAAACTAATGAAAAAAGAAATTCACCCAGAATATGTAGAATGCAAAGTAAGTTGTGCTTGTGGAAATACTTTTACAACAAAGTCAAACAAAGCAGAATTAAAAGTAGATATTTGTTCAAACTGCCATCCTTTTTTTACAGGTAGTGAAAAAATTGTAGATGCTGCAGGTCGTGTAGAGAAATTTAAGAAAAAATACGCAATGCAATAATTATGCTTTATTTTATTCCTACTCCCATAGGAAATTTAAGCGATATTTCTTTTAGAGCCTTAGAACTTTTAAAGACTTGCAATCTTGTATTTTGCGAAGATACGAGAGTAAGTAAGTCTTTGATTTCATTATTAAATGCAAAATTTCACACTGATATACATATTTCTAAATTTATAGCCTTACACTCCCATAATGAAAAAGAGGTTTTAGCAAGTATTGATTTAAAAATATTTGAAAAAAATGTAGCTTATTTAAGCGATGCAGGAATGCCAGGGATTAGTGACCCTGGCAAGGCTTTGGTAGAATTTGCACAAGAAAATAATATCGCCTATGAAATTTTACCAGGTGCAAATGCAGCCTTAGTTGCTCTTGTAAGCTCGGCATTTTGTCAAAAAGAATTTATCTTTATCGGTTTTTTAGCCAATAAAGGCAAAGAAAGACAAAAAGATATAGAAAAAATTTTAAACTTTCCTTATCCAAGTATTATTTACGAATCCCCCAAGCGTATTTTATCTTTGATAGAACAAATTATGATTCTAGACAGCCAAAGAGAAATTTTTTTGATTAAAGAAATCAGTAAAAAATTTGAAAATAAATTTAAAGGCAATGCCAAAGAGCTTTTTGAAATTTTAAAAAAGTCTAATTTAAACGGCGAATGGGTTGTAGTACTGCAATCAAAAGAACAAAATTTTTTGCAAAATACTCTTTGTGAAAAAGATATTATGGATTTAGAGCTGCCTTTAAAAGCAAAAGCAAAATTATTATCAAAGTTCAATGGAAAAAATGCAAAAGAAATTTATCAAAAACTGCTTTTAAGTCAAGATTAGGTAAAATTTTAATATGATAGTTTATGGGAAGCAAATATTTTTTTATATTTTAGAATATCATAAAGACTGTATCAATGAGCTTTATTTAGCAAAAGAATGTGATAAAACTACTTTTTCCAAAATCGCAAAATCAGGTTTTAAAATCAAAAAACTTGATTTTAAAACTGCTCAAGCTTATGCGAAAGGTGGAAACCATCAAGGTTTTTTGCTAGATATTAAAGAAAGTTCTTTTGCGAATTTAAATGAGGTCAAAAAAAATGATTTTATTGTTATGCTTTATGGAATTAGTGATGTAGGAAATATAGGGGCTATCACGCGTACAGCTTATGCTTTAGGGGTTGGAGCTTTAATTTTTATTGGTGAAAAATTAGCCATGGAAGGAGTAATTCGCACAAGCAGCGGAGCGGCTCTTGATTTACCTATTGTGATAAGCAACGATGCTTTAAGTGTAATAAATGAACTAAAACAAGTGGGTTTTTATTTTTATGCGAGCGATGGCTCGGGAAAAGAAATTCACAGTGTAAAAATAAGCAATGGTAAAAAAGTTTTAGTTTTGGGGAGTGAGGGTTTTGGTTTAAGCTCTAAAATTGTAAAAAAATGCGATGAATGTGTGGGCATTGCGATGAAAAATAATTTTGATAGTCTTAATGTCAGCGCTGCTTTTGCAATACTTTGTGATAGGATGTTAAATGCTTAATTGGAAAAAAATACAAGAATTAAATTTAAAAGAAGTTGCAGCAAAAACGCAAATTGAACTTGATTTTCTTGAAGCTTTAGCAGAAAAGAATTTTGCTGTTTTAAGTCGTTTTAATGTTAAAGGTTTTGTTAAAATTTTAAGCAGAGAATACGAACTCGACTTTAGTGATTTTAACGAAGAGTATGAAGCTTATCTTAGCGAAAACAATCCTACTCCACAAACAAAATCAAAAATGATAACCCCAAAACTAGATGCTTATAGTCAAAAATCCTCTAATGCTTGGCCTTCTTTGATTGTTCTTATTGTTTTAGTGATCATAGGAAGTGGAATTTATTATTTTGATACACTTAAAACTTTTTTCAAAGATGAACAAAATAGTACTAGTACAACAGTTATAGATATCATAGGACAAGCACAAGAAAATTTAAAATCTTTAGGTGGAAATAATGTTGTTGTTATAGACAACAATAAAGCACAAGAAACAAATAAAACAGAGAGCGTTTTACCAATCCAAAACATCTCATTACAAGAAAATGATAAAAACATAAGCATAGAAAATAATATCAGTGAAAATAACACAACCTTACTTGATGAAGAAAAAAATACCCAAATCCAAGAAGACATAAATACACCAAAAACTGATTCTTTAAAAGAAGCACATTTTAAAACCTCTACCAAGATTTGGATAGGTTTGATAGATTTAAAAAGCCTTAAAAAAACAAGCTTTGTTAAAGAAAAAGATTTTAATATTTCTTTAGATAAAGATCAGTTAATTTTAACAGGAGCTGCAGCTTTAACAATGTTTGATCAAGAAAATAAAGAACAAAAATTTCCTGCAGGAATTTCAAAACGTTTCTTGATTAAAGACGGAAAAATTACAAGTATTTCAGCTGCTGAATTTGCAAAATTAAATAAAGGTAAAGAATGGTAAAAAAAATTATTATTCTTACTCTTTATGTTAATATATCTTTTGCAATCTCAAGTCTTGATTTGGCAAAAAATTTAGTAAACAATCCTAGTAAAAATTCTCAACTAGAATTATTATTTTCAAATAATTCTTACATAGATAATAATGGAAATTGTGATATTGCAAAAATATCTCAAATATTAAAAACCAATTCTTTAATTGCCTTAACACTATCAAATCCTCAAACTCTGAGGCTAAATTTTAAAGCAAAAGCTGATGAAGTTATGTTTTTTAAAATTTTATCCGATGTTTTAACAGATGCCGGATATATATATTTTATCCCTACAGATTTGATTTTAAGAGAAGGAAATATTGACTATACCATACAAGTAGAATCTCAATATATTTTAGATCCTGGAACGCTTTACAATCTCTTAAAAGAAAATTCTGTCTATATAGATAATATTAAGCGTATTGGGGCATATGATTATGAATATGATTTAAATTTTTCCAATGCTGTATTAAAAACCAATACAAATGTTAATTTAAATACTCCAAAATCATTAGAAAAGCCCCTTAAAGACTATGTGCTTGATTTAAAAAATGCTACAAATTTGATTATTGATGCAAATGATTTAGACAATTGGTTTCCTAAAATCTTCTTTTTAGATAAAAATCTAAATCTAATTAAAGCAGTAAAAAGCGAAAATAAAAATAATCATTTTTCAGAACTTATTCCAAATGGTGCTATATATGCTATTGTAAGCGATATGTATAGTTTAGATAATATACGCAGGGGTTTAAAAATCACACTTAAAAAATAAAGGATTAAGAAATGTTTGATGAAATCCGTTTTAATACCATAGAAAGACTTCCAAATTATGTTTTCGCAGAGGTAAATGCGATAAAAATGGCAGCAAGACGTGCCGGAGAGGATATCATCGACTTTTCAATGGGAAATCCCGATGGTAAAACTCCACAACACATTATAGATAAACTTTGTGAAAGTGCTAACAAAGATAAAACCTCGGGATATTCTACTTCCATGGGGATTTATAAACTTCGCTTAGCAATTTGTAATTGGTATAAAAGAAAATATAATGTCAATTTAGATCCTGAAAATGAAGTTGTAGCTACCATGGGTTCAAAAGAGGGTTTTGTAAATCTTGCAAGATCGATTATAAATCCTGGAGATGTTGCTATTGTGCCAACTCCTGCTTATCCTATACATACTCAAGCTTTTATTATAGCAGGAGGTAATGTAGCAAAAATGCCTTTAGCTTATAATGAAAAATTTGAGCTTGATGAAAATCAATTTTTTGAAAATTTACATAAAACTTTAAATGAAAGCATCCCGCGTCCAAAATATGTCGTTGTTAATTTCCCGCATAATCCAACAACAGTAACTTGTGAAAAAAGTTTTTATGAAAGATTGATAGCAACAGCAAAAAAAGAAAGATTTTATATTATTTCAGATATTGCATATGCAGATTTAACTTATGATGGCTATAAAACTCCTTCTATTTTGGAAATTGAAGGTGCAAAAGATGTAGCGGTAGAAACTTACACTCTTTCAAAATCTTACAATATGGCAGGCTGGCGTGTAGGTTTTGTAGTAGGAAATAAACGCTTAGTCAGTGCGCTTAAAAAAATAAAATCTTGGTTTGATTATGGTATGTATACACCTATTCAAGTAGCAGCTACCATAGCTTTAGATGGAGATCAAACTTGTGTGGATGAAATCCGTGCAACTTATGATAAAAGAATGCGCATTTTACTTGAAGCTTTTGAAAATGCAGGCTGGAAACTTCAAAAACCAAGAGCAAGTATGTTTGTTTGGGTAAAACTCCCTGAAAGCAAAAGACATTTAAAAAGTTTAGAATTTTCAAAGCAACTTTTACAGCGTGCTAGTGTTGCAGTAAGTCCTGGGGTAGGTTTTGGCGAAGCAGGTGATGAGTATGTAAGAATTGCTTTAATTGAAAATGAAAATCGCATACGCCAAGCTGCACGCAATATCAAAAAATATTTAAAAGAGTAAGTTATGAAAGTAGCAATTCTTGGTTATGGCACTGTTGGAAGTGCAGTGGTTAAATTTCTTTTAGAAAACAATAAACTTATTCGTGCGAGATGTGGGCAAAGCATAACTCCTGTGATCGCTCTTGCTAGAAGTCCTAAAAAAAACGCTTTAATTCCAATTACTCATAGCGTTGAAGAAATTTTAAATGCTGATGTAGATGTTTTTGTGGAGTTAATGGGTGGAGTGGATGAAGCTTTTAAAATAGTGAGTGAAATTTTAAAAAAGAAAAAAGCTGTTGTTACTGCAAATAAAGCTATGCTTGCTTATCATCGTTATGAACTTGAAAATTTGGCTAAAAATTTAGCCTTTGGTTATGAAGCAAGTGTGGCTGGAGGAATTCCTATTATAAAGGTTTTAAAAGAAGGTTTAAGTGCAAATAATATTTTGGCTATAAAAGGGATTTTAAATGGTACGAGTAATTATATTTTAAGTTCTATGAGTCAAAAAAATATGAGTTTTAAACAAGCCTTACAAATAGCTCAAAATTTAGGCTATGCAGAAGCTGATCCAACTTTTGACATAGAAGGACAAGATGCAGCTCATAAACTGCTTGTTTTATCAAGTATCGCTTATAATCTTAAAGCTAAACCTGAAGATATTTTGATCGAGGGTATTAGCGAAATTGCGCCTGAAGACATGTATTTTGCTAATGAGTTTGAATTTACCATAAAACTTTTAGGTATAGCCAAGGTGCGTGAAGATAAAGTAGAATTAAGAGTGCATCCTACTATGATAGATAAAGAAAAAATGCTTGCAAAAGTCGATGGAGTGATGAATGCTATAAGTATTAATGGAGATTTGTTGGGTGAAAGTTTGTATTATGGAGCAGGAGCAGGAGGAGAGGCCACTGCAAGTGCTGTGATTTCAGATCTTATGGATATAGCAAGAGATCAGGTAAAAGCACCAATGCTTGGTTTTGTGAATACTTTAGAATACGAGCTTTTAAGCAAAGATGAAATTTATACAAAATATTATTTAAGGGTGAAAGTTGAAGATAAAATAGGGGTTTTATCTAAAATCACACAATTGATGAGTGAAAATAATATTTCTATCGATAGTTTTTTACAAAAACCTAAAAAAAATGATGAAAATTACAGTACTTTATTTTTTACTACGCATTTAACTTATGAAAAAAGCATACAAAATTTGCTTGAAATTTTACGCAAACAAGATTTTATAAAAACCAAGCCTTTTATGATGCGTATAGAATAATGGGTGTAAAAGCTTATTTAGATGGAATTTTAGGTGAAGATAAGGCTTGTAAATTTTTAAAAAAACAAGGCTTTGAAATTTTAAAAAGAAATTTCCATTCTAAATTTGGGGAAATTGATATAATAGCCCAAAAAGATGAAATTTTACATTTTATAGAGGTTAAATTTACTCAAAATAATTATGAAGTTTCCGAGCGTTTAGATAGAAAAAAAATTGAAAAAATTTTAAAAACTATAGAATTTTATCATCTTAAAAATGGAATTTCATCGGATTTTCAAATTGATCTGATTTGCATTAAAAATGATGTGATACAATTTTGCGAAAATATAAGTTTTTAAGCTGATATTTAAAAAAATAAAATACAATTAGACAAAAATTAAAGAAAGGAAAAATTATGGGAAAATATATTGAATTAACAAGTGATAATTTTGCTCAAGCAAAAGAAGGTGTAGCTTTAGTTGATTTTTGGGCTCCATGGTGCGGACCTTGTAGAATGCTTGCTCCAGTTATTGATGAACTTGCAAATGACTTTGATGGTAAAGCTAAAATTTGCAAAGTAAATACAGATGAACAAGGTGATTTAGCAGCTGAATTTGGTGTTCGCTCTATTCCTACGCTTATTTTCTTTAAAAATGGTGAAGTTGTAGATCAACTCGTTGGTGCACAATCTAAACAAGCAATTAGCGATAAACTAAATTCTTTACTATAAACTAAAGGCTAGTATAACTAGCCTTCTTCTTAAAAATTTCAAATTTATACTAAATAATAATTTTTATTAACTACTATTAAGAATAATTTTTATATCATTATTAATAATAAAATTCAATATAAAGGAAATATAAATGTTAGATGTAGCAATCATAGGTGGAGGTCCTGCTGGACTTAGTGCCGGACTTTATGCAACTAGAGGTGGTCTTAAGAATGTAGTATTGTTTGAAAAAGGTATGCCTGGTGGACAAATTACCTCAAGTTCTGAAATAGAAAATTATCCAGGTGTAGCCCAAGTTATGGATGGAATTTCTTTTATGGCTCCTTGGAATGAACAATGTATGCGTTTTGGTTTAAAACATGAAATGGTTGGAGTAGAACAAATTTTAAAAAATAGCGATGGAAGTTTTACCATCAAATTAGAAGGTGGCAAAACAGAACTTGCTAAAGCTGTGATAGTTTGTACAGGTTCAGCTCCAAAAAGAGCAGGTTTTAAAGGCGAAGATGAATTTTTTGGAAAAGGTGTAAGCACTTGTGCAACTTGTGATGGATTTTTTTATAAAAATAAAGAAGTTGCAGTTTTAGGTGGTGGAGATACGGCTTTAGAAGAAGCTTTGTATCTAGCAAATATTTGTTCTAAGGTTTATCTTATCCACCGCAGAGATGAGTTTAGAGCAGCTCCATCTACAGTAGAAAAAGTTAAGAAAAATGAAAAAATAGAACTCATTACTAGTGCAAGTGTAGATGAAGTATATGGTGATAAAATGGGTGTTACTGGTGTAAAAGTAAAATTAAAAGATGGTAGTATTAGAGATTTAAATGTTCCAGGAATTTTTACTTTTGTTGGTCTTAATGTAAGAAATGAAATTTTAAAACAAGACGATGGTAAGTTTTTATGCAATATGGAAGAAGGTGGGCAAGTAAGTGTTGATCTTAAAATGCAAACTAGTGTTGCTGGACTTTTTGCCGCAGGAGATCTTAGAAAAGATGCACCTAAGCAAGTGATTTGTGCTGCAGGTGATGGAGCTGTAGCTGCATTAAGTGCTATGGCTTATATAGAAAGCTTGCATTGATTTTTTCTTATTATAGGCTAGAATTCCTAGCCTAAATCTTTATATCAATACTCCTTAAAAATATAAAATATTTTTTCATAACGTTTTATAAATATTATTAAATATAATTTAAATTATACTTAATTTTGTTACATAATTACACATTTAAAAAAATAAGGAAGGAATAAACATGGACAAAAAACAAAGTCGCAGAAATTTTCTTAAAGCCTCATCTTTGTTTGCTTTAGTAGGTGCTAGCGCACCAAGTATGGTTTTTGCTCATACGCACAATCAAAACAATTTGAATTCTACTCAAAATTATCGTGCTAGAATTTTTTTTAATAATTCTGCACAACTTGATATTCTGAGTGAAGCAGTAGAAAGAATTTTTCCCGAAGATGATTTAGGACCAGGTGCTAAAAAATTAGGTGTAGCTATTTTTATAGATAATGAACTTGCAGGAAATTACGGAAGTGGAGCAAAAGATTATCGCTTTGGACCTTTTATACAAGGAAAGAAAAATCAAGGTTATCAATATCCTTTAACTAGAGCCGAACTTTTTAAAATGGGGGTAAATGCTTTAGATGAAGAAGCAAAACTTCGTTATAAAAAAAGCTTTATAGAACTTAATGCGAAACAAAAAGATGAAGTCTTAAGAGCTTTTGAACAAGATAAAACAAAGGTTTCTTTTGGAGATAAGATAAAAGCAAGCGATTTTTTTACAGAATTAAGAAGCATGACTATAGCAGGAGTTTATGCTGATCCAATTTATGGCGGCAATGCAAATATGCATGCTTGGCGCATGAAAAAATTCCCAGGAGCTCAAATGACTTACGCAGCTCAAGTTTTAGATGGAGATAAATTTGAAGTGATAGAGCCTATTTCTTTGGCTGATATGTCACATTAAAGGAATACAAATGGCAAAAATACTTAAAAAAACAGATGTTGTTGTTATAGGTTTAGGCTGGAGTTCTTCTATTGTTGCAAATGAATGCGCTAAAGCAGGGATTAAAGTTGTCGCCTTAGAAAGGGGTGGACATCAAGATACTTCGGATTTTTTGGGTGCGCATGATGAGTATAAATATGTAAATAATGCTGCAATGAAACAAGATTTAAGTAAAGAAAGTATATGTGTTAGGAATAATGATAATGAAATTGCTTTACCAATGAGAAAAAATTATGCTTTTGATGTCGGTAATAATGTTGGTGGAGCAGGAGTTCATTGGAATGGTATGAGTTATCGTTTTCTACCTTATGACTTTCAAATAAAATCTTTAACAGAAGAAAAATATGGCAAAAATAAAGTTTCTAAAGAATACACTATTCAAGATTGGGGTGTAAACTATGATGAAATGGAACCTTACTACGACAAAGCTGAAAAAATGATGGGAGTTTCTGGAGAAGATAAAAGTCCTTTCTCAGGAAAAAGAAAAAATTCTTATCCAAATCCTCCTTTAGAAAAAACAACTATGTTAAAAAAATTTGATGAAGCAACCAAAAAACTTGGATATCATCCTTGCATGGTTCCTGCTTCAAACTCATCTCAAACTTATACAAATCCTGATAAACAAAGCTTGGGAGCATGTCAATATTGTGCTTTTTGTGAGCATTTTGGCTGTGAATATGGTGCAAAAGCTTCTCCTATAGTAACAACTATACCTTCAGCTTTAGCAACTAAAAACTTAGATATTAAAACGCATGCTAATGTTTTAGAAATTTTGCATAAAAATGGTAAAGCTACAGGGGTAAAATTTATCAATACTTTAACTTTAGAAGAATTTATCCAGCCTGCAGAAGTGGTTATGCTAGGCTCTTATGTTTTCAACAATGCTAAACTTTTAATGGTTTCTAATATAGGCGAAATTTATAATCCAAAAACAGGCAAAGGAACTTTAGGAAAAAATTATAGTTATCAAATCACACCTAGTGTTAATGGTTTTTTCAAAGATCCATTTAATTCTTATCTTGGATCTGGGGCACTTTGCAATTGGATAGATGATTTTAACGGGGATAATTTCGATCATTCTAAACTTGATTTTATTCATGGAGCAAGCTTTAGAATTTCCCAAAATGGAGCAAGACCTATAGCATCAAATCCAATTAAACCGGGCACACCTTCATGGGGAGCCGAATTTAAAAAAGCTTCTATTTATAATTATACTCGATTTACTTATATTGGAGCTCAGGGTGCATCTATTCCTTATATAGGTAATTATTTATCCCTTGATCCAACTTATAAAGATGCTTATGGACTACCACTTATCCGCGTAACCTATAATTTTACCAAACAAGATAAAAATCTTTATAATTTTATGCTTCCAAAACTAAAAAGCATCATGCAAGAAATGGGAGCGCAAAATATTTACACTTCGCCAAAATTAGGAGATTATGGAGTAGTTTCAAATGGTTGGTATACTTCTACCCATATTGCTGGCGGAACTATAATGGGTACAGATAAAAACACAAGTGTAGTTAATCCTTATTTACAACATTGGGATGTTAATAATCTTTTTGTCGTAGGTGCAGGAAATTTTCCACATAATCCAGGCTACAACCCTACCTTAACCTTAAATGCTTTAGCCTATCGTGCTAGCGAAGCTATTATAAAATATTTAAAAACTGGTAATTGCTAATGCAATAATTAAATTCCAAGCCTTAAGCTTGGAATTTATTAGCTTCCTATCACTCCACCATCAAGTTTTCTTATCATCATCACACCAGATCTTGGTTGTTTTTCCATAAGGAAAAGTACTACCTTTCAAACCTTCTCTTGGGTGTTGTATGCCTACAAACATTGTAGCATAATCCTCACTAAAAGCAATCCCTGTTAATTCACAAGCAATAAACCCTGTTAAAAAGCGTCTGATTTCCCCTGTTTTTGGATTTGCTACATTAGGTTCTTGGTAATTTTTATTATTTGTTAGTGTTGCAAATACTTCTTTAGAATCACTTTTGTTTATGGCTTGCTATCCATTTTCCCTATCTTTTAAAATCTCCCACTTTACCATTAAACTGTCCTATATATAAAATGCTTTCATCTAATAATTTTGCTATATTGGCACCTTTTTTGTATTTGTGTTTACTAATAAATTTAAAAATAACTCGTCATTCACCCATATAAACCCGTCTTTTTTACGATAATTCCTATATTTACATGTTTAAACATCCTAAAGAAGTTCTTTTAAAGCATATTTTTATATTAAAAAGATTGATTTCGTCGATATTTTTAGCTAAATCAAATATTTCATCAAAATTCTAAATTTTCATCTAAACTTCAAAAAATCGTCAAAATTTTCTTCACAGGTGATATAAGTTCCCTAAGGTATTTGTCCATTTGCATAATTTGCAAAAGTTCCATGAATAAATTTTTCATTTTTTAAAACTTCTTTTTTAGCTGCTCATTTACTTGCATTTTAGTGTTTACATCGATTCTGCAGTTATACTTAGAGTCTAAAAACAGTCCAATCATCATCTTTTTTTCGATTTCTAAGATACTCACACCCACACTGGATTGATCATATAAAACATCTTCTTTGCTTAAATTTTTGCTATGGATGATTAAATATAATTTCAGGATTTATATATTCATTATTAACGGCTAAAATTGCTCTATTTTTTGAAAGTGGAAAAAACTCATACCATCATCGTTATCTCTAAAAAACCAAATGAGCATTTTAACTACATTTATATCGATGATTTTTTCATCATAAGGTTTTGCTTTGCTAAAAAGTGGATCATCTCAAGAAATTAAAACCCTTGCTTCATAACCTTGTGGTGCTATAACTTTATCTTGTGTGCTTGCATCAACAACTTTAAAACCTAGAAAATCCTTATCCTTAAGCATAGCAGCACTTAAATTTGAACTTAAAAAAAGCCACCATAGAACCTAAAGCTAAACCTTTTAAAAACAATATTCTTTCCATTTATTTTTACTCCATATTAAAATTTAAAACAATGGAAATATAAAAATATTTGGAAACTTTTTAGAAATTTTGATGAAAATTTAAATCGAAGGAAAAATTTATACCTAGTTTTTCACTAGGTATAAATGACTAATTAAAATCTCTTCTTCTTAACATCTTCTAAGATATTATTAGCTATATCACTTACTGTACTAGAAATAATA
>NZ_MJYC01000028.1:0-2521 GCF_001763115.1 Campylobacter sp. BCW_4323
CTTTATACCAACGCTTCAATCTTAACGACTTTGGTTATGTTGATACAGGTACTCATGTAAGTCATTTTTCTTATACCTTAGCTTTGGCTTTAGGATTTAAAAATATTATTATGATAGGGCAAGATTTGGCCTTTGATGAAGAAGGAAATTCACATTCAAAAGGTTTTGATTTTGGGGAGAAATTTAACGATGAAGAAAATATAGACAAACTTAAAGTCCCCGCCTATGCAAGTAAAGGAGAAGTTTTAACTCATATGACTTGGAATGATTATCGCATAAAGCTTGAATATCTTTTTGCTTGCAACAGTAAAGAAGCTAAATTTTACAATGCTACTGAAGGTGGAGCAAGGATTAATTTTACTGAAGAACTTTCCTTTAAAGAATGTTGTGAAAAACTCCTTACAAAATTTAAACCCAAGTTTGAACTTCCCAAAAGTTTAACTAAAAATAGAAGTGATAAACTACTAGCTAAATTCAAAGAAAAAATACAAAAAGATCAAGATAATGCTAAAAGATTTTTAAATGATGCTTTAGCTTTAAAACAAATTTTAGAAAATATACTCAGTAAAGATTTTATTTTACCTTTGGAATTTTTAGAAAAAGTTTATCAAAATATAGAAAATTTCAATCACTCTTTAGATGAAGATGAGTTTATACAAGATGAAGTTTTAAGAGGGGCTTTCGCTTATCGTGGAAAAATGATTGCTGATGTATTAAAACTTCATATACAAGATAAAACGCATTTTATCATAGCTTACATCAAAGCTTATTATGAATGGTTGCTTTATTTTATAGAAAAATTAGAGCAAAAATACAAATTTTTATTAAAAGTATAAAATATTTTTTTGATTGCACGATATAGCATGTAACAAGTTCATGGATGAGCTTGAATTTTTTTAAAAGGATTTAAAATGGGATTTCGTATTAACACAAACGTTGCAGCATTAAATGCAAAAGCAAACTCTGATCTAAACAGCAAAGCATTAGATCAATCACTTGCAAGACTTAGTTCAGGTCTTAGAATCAACTCAGCCGCAGATGATGCTTCAGGGATGGCGATAGCAGATTCTTTAAGATCTCAAGCTAATACTTTAGGTCAAGCTATATCAAATGGTAACGATGCTTTAGGTATCTTACAAACTGCAGATAAGGCTATGGATGAGCAACTTAAAATCTTAGATACAATCAAGACTAAGGCAACTCAAGCGGCTCAAGATGGACAAAGCTTAAAAACAAGAACCATGCTTCAAGCAGATATTAACCGCTTGATGGAAGAACTTGACAATATCGCTAATACTACTTCATTTAATGGTAAACAACTTTTAAGTGGTAATTTTATCAATCAAGAATTTCAAATTGGTGCAAGTTCAAATCAAACTGTAAAGGCTACCATAGGAGCAACTCAATCTTCTAAAATCGGTTTAACACGCTTTGAAACCGGAGGAAGAATTTCTGAAAGTGGTGAAGTGCAATTTACTTTGAAAAACTACAACGGTATAGATGATTTTAAATTCCAAAAAGTTGTGATTTCAACTTCAGTAGGAACAGGACTTGGGGCTTTAGCTGAAGAGATCAATAAAAGCGCTGATCAAACCGGTGTTAGAGCTACCTTTACAGTAGAGACTAGGGGTATATCAGCAGTTAGAGCAAGTACCACTTCAGATGATTTTGCTATTAATGGGGTAAAAATCGGCCAAGTAGAATATAAAGATGGCGATGCTAATGGAGCCTTAGTTGCTGCGATTAACTCTGTAAAAGACACTACAGGGGTTGAAGCTTCAATTGATGCTAATGGACAGCTTTTGCTTACCTCAAGAGAGGGTAGAGGGATTAAAATTGATGGTGATATTGGTAGAGGTGCTTTTATCAATCCAAATATGAAAGAAAATTACGGTCGCTTATCTTTGGTTAAAAACGATGGTAAAGATATTCTAATCAGTGGTTCTGGACTTTCTTTTGCAGGTTTTGGTGCGAGCAATTTTATCTCTCAAGCTTCTGTTTCTTTAAGGGAATCAAAAGGAAGATTTGATGCCAATGTTGCTGATGCTATGGGATTTGGTTCTACAAATAAGGGAGTTATGTTAGGTGGTTATTCTTCTGTTACTGCTTATATGAGTAGTGCTGGAAGTGGATTTTCGTCAGGTTCAGGTTATTCTGTAGGTAGTGGTAAAAACTATTCTACAGGTTTTGCAAATGCTATAGCTATTTCAGGTGCTTCTCAACTTTCTGCAGTATATAATGTTTCTGCAGGTTCAGGTTTTTCAAGTCAAAGCGGACTTTCTCAGTTTGCAACTATGAAGACAACTGCTTTTGGGGTAAAAGATGAAACTGCAGGTGTAACTACACTTAAAGGTGCTATGGCAGTGATGGATATAGCAGAAACTGCTATAACAAATCTTGATCAAATCAGAGCAGACATTGGTTCAGTGCAAAATCAAGTTACATCAACTATAAATAACATTACCGTAACTCAAGTCAATGTCAAAGCAGCAGAATCAACCATAAGAGATGTAGACTTTGC
>NZ_MJYC01000029.1:0-1186 GCF_001763115.1 Campylobacter sp. BCW_4323
CTTTATACCAACGCTTCAATCTTAACGACTTTGGTTATGTTGATACAGGTACTCATGTAAGTCATTTTTCTTATACCTTAGCTTTGGCTTTAGGATTTAAAAATATTATTATGATAGGGCAAGATTTGGCCTTTGATGAAGAAGGAAATTCACATTCAAAAGGTTTTGATTTTGGGGAGAAATTTAACGATGAAGAAAATATAGACAAACTTAAAGTCCCCGCCTATGCAAGTAAAGGAGAAGTTTTAACTCATATGACTTGGAATGATTATCGCATAAAGCTTGAATATCTTTTTGCTTGCAACAGTAAAGAAGCTAAATTTTACAATGCTACTGAAGGTGGAGCAAGGATTAATTTTACTGAAGAACTTTCCTTTAAAGAATGTTGTGAAAAACTCCTTACAAAATTTAAACCCAAGTTTGAACTTCCCAAAAGTTTAACTAAAAATAGAAGTGATAAACTACTAGCTAAATTCAAAGAAAAAATACAAAAAGATCAAGATAATGCTAAAAGATTTTTAAATGATGCTTTAGCTTTAAAACAAATTTTAGAAAATATACTCAGTAAAGATTTTATTTTACCTTTGGAATTTTTAGAAAAAGTTTATCAAAATATAGAAAATTTCAATCACTCTTTAGATGAAGATGAGTTTATACAAGATGGTATTTTAAAAGCAGTGATTTATAAACGAGGACTTAAGATAAGTTTGGTTTATAAAGAAAATATTTTGGATTATGCTAGTTTTATCAGTGCTTACATCAAAGCTTATTATGAATGGTTGCTTTATTTTATAGAAAAACTAGAGCAAAGAATAAATATTATCATCAATTCTTTTAAGGAAACCTAATGACCATACTAGAAAAAAACATACAAGCTTTATTAAGTGGAGTAAATGAACCCTTAGGAAATAAACTTTTAAATTTCATACAAAATAAAACTTGTTCTCGTTTTAATATAGATGAAAATTTAAATATCTATGATAAAACTCATAATGTTTTTATGTATGAAAATTTAGAAGAAGAATTAAATTTTTTCTATCAAAGTATTTTAGAAAAAACTCCTAGATATCCTTTTATATGTATTTATGGTATAGGCAATGCTTTACTGATTAAAAATTTAGCTAAACACTATAAACATCTTTTTGTATTTGAAAGCGAAATAGAACTTTTTATCCTAGCTTTAAGT
>NZ_MJYC01000030.1:0-1145 GCF_001763115.1 Campylobacter sp. BCW_4323
CCTCCTTCATAAGCAAGACCTATTTCAGGGGAGAATATATCTTTATTAGAAATAAAATTCATACCTAAGGCTGTATTGACTCCATAAGCATAAGAATTAGGTTCAGCTTTAGCTTCATTATTTCCTATTTTTTTAGTTAAATCATTTTTAATCAAAGCAGCTTTACCTTGAGCTTTGATATAAACTTCTTGACCTTTTTCTGTAGTAAATAAGGTATTAAAGTATTTTAAACCTGCATAATAGGTTCTATTATTAATATCAAAATAAGTTGAACCCATTTTTGTATCTTCATAACCTGCATACACACCATATATTCCACTGTCTTTTAAAGTAGAATAACCTATAATGGTTCCTTTAGTGTGTCCTTTACTTTCTTCATTCAAAGAAAGTTCAACATTCTGTGAAGAAGTATAAGGAAGGATGAATAAAGAATGTTCTTTATTAGAACCATAGCTTCCATTATTTAAATCACTCTTTATATAATCACTTGCATCTGCATATAAATTACCCTTTTCAGACATAGCGATGCTTTGAGATTTACTTGAAGAAGCTAAAGCAAAGCTTTGCATAGAATTACCCATAACATTATCTATAAAGGTAGATCTTCTTGAAGTAGTAGAGATTAAAGATCTAAAGGTTGCACCTGATATGGAGGCATTAAGATTAAAATCTGTAGTAAGCTTTCCTGTTATTGGATCAAAGCTTAAAGATATTTCTCCACCTCCATTGGTTCCTATATTGCCAATATTGTTTTGATTAACACCTGAGATGATATTGCTTATATTACCTAATTCTTCAAGATTAACATTGCTTTGATCTACAGTGATGTTTTCTACTTGTACATTATTTGCACCACTTCCACCTACAACTACAGTGTCTAATTTACCTGTTTCTTTATCTGTAGAAACAACCCAATCTTTAATTCCAACACTACCACTACCATTGTTAGTTACTGTATTACCATTGCTATCTTTACCTACTGAGCCTTGGTTGGAAATAACTAAATCAGCATTACCATTATTTGTAATACCTCCACCTATAGTAGCACCTTCTCCATTAGAAATTTCAAGTTTATTATCACTGTTATTAGTGATAGAACCGCTTATACCTGTATTAGAAGTAGAAGTGTTAGTGATGGAGTCAAG
>NZ_MJYC01000031.1:0-1911 GCF_001763115.1 Campylobacter sp. BCW_4323
GGGGATTAAAGAATCCTGTTTAAATTCTAAAAAGATAGTTTTATCTTTAGCTACTATTTCTTTTTTGGCAAGTTGTGCTAATGCTAAATTAAATTCTGAAATAAAAACTTATGATGAAGTTCATAAAAATACTAAAGCTAGATCAGCAAGTGTTTATACTCCTGAAGCTAGAGTTAATACAACTGTAAGTGGCTCAATAAGCAATCAAATCAACATTACCGATCAAGGTCCACATACCATAATAATTGAAGCAGGTGGAACTTTAGGCAATGAGAATAACAACAATAAAATTATCTATGCTCATGCTAGTGGTAACAACACTCTTACACTTACTAATCTTACCAATAAAGGAACTATTAATGGTAGTGTAAATGTGGAACATGACCAAGGTTTTAAAGGAACCATCACTGTCAATACCTTTGAAAATAAAAACCAAATCAATGGAAATGTCTATATGGGAGTTTGGGGAGGTAACTCAGGAACTCTTAATATAGATAAATTTGATAATAGCGGAACTATAACAAGTTCTAGTGATAAAGGAACTGTTTTTTTCGAAGGAAATACCAATATACAAACTTTTACCAACACTGGAACCATAAAAAACACAGGTAATACAGAGCCTTCTGATGTTGCAACCATTTCAACTGGGATTTATTTGCTTTATAGCACAATAAAAAATTTCAATAATGAAGGCTTAATTTCTGGTATTACAGGTCTAAGTTTATTTCAAGCTACTATAGAAAATTTTACTAATCAAGGAACCATAGAATCAACAAGCAACAATCAAATTGCTGCAGCTATCAGTGTTAATACTGCTTATGGCAAACCTTCTGTCATTAATAACTTTACCAATGAAGGAATTATTAAATCAAAGTCTAATGGTATATTAGCAGAAGCGGGTAATAAAATAGAAACCCTTGTTAACAAAGGCACTATAGAAGCAAGCTTAAATGGTATAAGTTTTTATGATGTTGGTTCAGTTAGTGGTGATAAAATTGAGCTAGGTAACATCATCCTAGAAAAAGGCAGTAGCATTAAGGCTGGAAATAATGGTATTAATATAGATAATGGAACTTCTAAAGATATAAAGGCTGATGGAATTGAAGTTAAACAAGGTGCTAGTGTAATTGGCGGTAATGCAGGTATAGCTATAGGAGGCGGTAAAGAAATCAACACCCAAATCACCATAGCAGGTGAAGTAAGCGGTGGAGCTGCTGGTATAGTCAATGAAGGTATCATAGGTGGTAGTAGCGATGATGATAAAAAAGGTGGCATTATCATCTCAGGAGGTAGTGTTAGCTCTTCAAGTGGAGGCTCTGGCATAGTCAATCAAGGCAATGGTTCTATAGCAGGCGAAATCAAAGTAGAAAGTGGGGGTTCAGTTGAAGGTGGTATTACCAATACAGGAAGTGGTTCTATCTCAGGAAATATAGTAGTAGAAAATGGTGGTAAACTTGACTCCATCACTAACACTTCTACTTCTAATACAGGTATAAGCGGTTCTATCACTAATAACAGTGATAATAAACTTGAAATTTCTAATGGAGAAGGTGCTACTATAGGTGGAGGTATTACAAATAATGGTAATGCTGATTTAGTTATTTCCAACCAAGGCTCAGTAGGTAAAGATAGCAATGGTAATACAGTAACTAACAATGGTAGTGGTAGTGTTGGAATTAAAGATTGGGTTGTTTCTACAGATAAAGAAACAGGTAAATTAGACACTGTAGTTGTAGGTGGAAGTGGTGCAAATAATGTACAAGTAGAAAACATCACTGTAGATCAAAGCAATGTTAATCTTGAAGAATTAGGTAATATAAGCAATATCATCTCAGGTGTTAATCAAAACAATATTGGCAATATAGGAACCAATGGAGGTGGAGAAATATCTTTAAGCTTTGATCCAATAAC
>NZ_MJYC01000032.1:0-1046 GCF_001763115.1 Campylobacter sp. BCW_4323
ATTAATTCTGCTTGTTCTCTTGTCATTTTTTATCCTTTATTATGGTATTTGTTTGATAAAACCTAATAAGTTTATATAATTTATAATTGTAATATTTTTATATGTTTATTAATTTTAATATACCATAACTTCACTAAAACTAAAACCTAATAAATTGTTTTCTCTTACTATTTTTTTAAATTCACTTGATACAAAAACAGGTATTTCATCATCTTTAATTCTAAATATATGACTTCCATCAAGTTTTGATTTTTTTAAAACAGCTTTAGTAATACTTAAATATTCATCATTATCACCCATATAAGTATATACAGAATGTTCATAATCTAAAGCCTCAAGTGATTTTATTACATGCATAATTTTACAACCATAATAATTTATTTCCTGATTTTTAATTTCTACATCTAAATATTGCACACAATCTTTGATTAAATCTTGCATTAAATTTATAAATTTAGGAGAGACTATACGCCAACCACAGTCATTGTGTATAAGACCAGTTAGTATGCTTCCTTCATCTTTATCGATTTCAAAACTAGGTGTTTGCCAATTTGTGATAGGTTTAGATTCTAAAAGTGCATATTCATTATTATTTTTTATATCTACAAGATTACAAGAGCACCAATTATCCACATCATTATGATTATAGTTATACATCATTTTATAATATCTCATTGTTTTCTCTCCTTATAGTATTCTTTATGAAGTATAGCAGGATTATTTTTGATTTCTTCTTTTAGTTTTTCAAATTCTTTTAAGAATTTATTCTTATCTCCTCTAGCTATTTTATCAATTTTATTCATTTTTTCAAGAATGTATTCATGGTATTCATTAGGATGTCTTCCGCGATGTGGCATTTTAACTTTATTCCAATCTCCATTTAGTTTTAAATCATATGAATTAAGTATCTCTTGAAATTTTGGAGTATATTTTTTACTCTTATTGGTGGCAATGTGATGAGTTTGAATTGGTAATTGATTGTTTTTACCTCCTATCCCTTCCCATCTTATCCTATCAAATTTAATCTTAGCAAGAGGACTAGCTTG
>NZ_MJYC01000033.1:0-2289 GCF_001763115.1 Campylobacter sp. BCW_4323
AAGGAAGGAGAAAAATATTTGAGTAAAAATATTATTTCAAGTAAGGTGTCCATGGGGGGGGGGGATTAAAGAATCCTGTTTAAATTCTAAAAAGATAGTTTTATCTTTAGCTACTATTTCTTTCTTAGCGAGTTGTGCTAATGCTACACTTGCTCCTGAAATAAAAACTTATGATGAAGCAAATAAAAATGTTAAGGCTAGATCAGCAAGTGTTTATCAGAATACTAATACGACTGTAAGTGGTTCAGAGACTAACACAATAACCATTACTGGAAATGGAACATCAAATTCTTTAACAATCGGATCAAGCGGAACTTTAGGCAGTATAGGTAATAAAGGTAATATTATTTACGCCCATGCTAGTGGTAGCGATACTCTTACACTTACCAATCTTACCAACAATGGAACCATCAATGGTAAAGTAGCCATACAAAATAGCCAAGATAACCTCACAGGAACCATCACTGTTAACACCTTTGAAAATAAAGGTCAAGTTAATGGTCAAATTTATATGGGAATTTGGGGAAATAATTCAGGAACTCTTAATATAGATAAATTTGAAAATAGTGGGACTATAACAGCTTCTAATAATGATAAAGGAATTTTTTTCGAAGGAAAAAATACCAATATAGAAACCTTTAATAATAGCGGAACTATCACAAGCAATTCAATTGCCATTGATGTTGCAAACAATTCCAATATAAATAGCTTTACTAATAGTGGTTTTATTAGTGCAGGCAAGGGGGTTAATATAGGCCAAGGTACTATGACAAATTTTACCAATGCTAACAGTGGAACCATACAAGGCTCAGAAGCAGGAGTGCTTGTTAATACAAAAATAGATACTTTTACTAATAAAGGTTTAATTGATTCAATTGGACAAAGCATAGAATGGAGTAACGGGGTTTGGGTAAGTGGAAACACTGATATCAAAACTTTTGTTAATGATGGAATTATACAAGGAGTTTCTGGGGCTATAAGATCATCGGGTGGAACCATAGAAAATTTTATCAATAATGGTACTATGAATGGTGGTTCTGCTGCCATTCTTATACAAAATAGCATTATAAAAACACTTGAAAATAAAGGCACTATAAATAGCACTAGCGATATAGATTGGGGTGGTGCCATAAAACTAGGACAGGGTGGCACCATAGAAAATATCATCAACACAGGAACTATCAATTCAGCTACTTCTGCTATATATGTATCCTATGGTAAATTTGGAACACTTACCATAAAAGATGGAGGTGTAGTTTATGGAAAAAAAGCTGGAATAGCAGTAGGTCAATGGCAAACTCTAGGAGAATTATATATAGATGGAACAAACTTAAAAAAAGATGGTACAGTAAGTGGAATTTATAGCGATAATCATGGAATTGCTTTAGATGTTGGTTCAAGTACTAGTAAAATAGAACTTAAAAATGGTGGCATTATACAAGGTAAAGTTAATGGTATAAGATTAGAAAAAGCAGCTTCTTTAAGCGGAGAAATAATTTTATCTGGAAAAGGTTCTAGAGTAGAAGGTGGAAGTGGCGCTGGTATATCTAATGAAAGCGGAAAAATAGAAGGCTCTATAAAAGTAGAAGATGGAGCTACTGTAACTTCTTCTTCAGGTCAAGCTATCTCTAATTCTGGCTCAGGAAGTATAACAGGTGGTATTACAGTTAGTGGGGAAAACACTAAGCTTGAAGGAAATATAGTCAATACGGATAGTGCATCTATAGGTAGCGATATCAAGATAGAAGGTGGAGCTAAGGTAGAAGGTGGTCTTGTTAATGAAGGAGAAGGCTCTATTACTGGTTCTATTACAATTGATAAAAACAGTCAGCTTGACTCCATCACTAACACTTCTACTTCTAATACAGGTATAAGCGGTTCTATCACTAATAACAGTGATAATAAACTTGAAATTTCTAATGGAGAAGGTGCTACTATAGGTGGAGGTATTACAAATAATGGTAATGCTGATTTAGTTATTTCCAACCAAGGCTCAGTAGGTAAAGATAGCAATGGTAATACAGTAACTAACAATGGTAGTGGTAGTGTTGGAATTAAAGATTGGGTTGTTTCTACAGATAAAGAAACAGGTAAATTAGACACTGTAGTTGTAGGTGGAAGTGGTGCAAATAATGTACAAGTAGAAAACATCACTGTAGATCAAAGCAATGTTAATCTTGAAGAATTAGGTAATATAAGCAATATCATCTCAGGTGTTAATCAAAACAATATTGGCAATATAGGAACCAATGGAGGTGGAGAAATATCTTTAAGCTTTGATCCAATAAC
>NZ_MJYC01000034.1:0-6657 GCF_001763115.1 Campylobacter sp. BCW_4323
AACCCACCAAATACTTATATAAATATTTACACAAATATTTATACTATTTAATCCTTTATTTAATCCCCTTTTAAGTTTAATTGGTTATACTTTCATTTCCTTTTTTGAAAAAAGGACTTAAAATCTTTTAAATTATAAAGTTTCACTAACTGAGTAGATTTTATAAATTAACTTTATTTTAGATTTTTTAAGTTTTTAAATTATTTGAGTTTTTAACTTTCTTAATTTTTTAATTTAAAACTAAAAGCTTTTTTATAAATCTTGTTTTTAATTTAAAAACTTTTCTTTTAAAAATGATTTTTTGTTTTGTTCTTTTAAATTAGTATTGTTATTCAAATCTTATTAGTCAATCTTTGAAATCTAAATAAGTGATCGATTGAGCCAGAAAGATTTAGGCATAAGCAATTATGTAAAATCTATTCAATCTAATATTAAAAAGATTAAAAGCTTTCTTTTAATCTTTTATAACTTTTTCTTTGAAGAAAAAGATTAAACTATCTATAAAAGTAATAAGGTTTATCTCTTTAATGCAATCTAAGTAGTTTATCTTTTAGGTTGGCGGGGTAGGCCTTTAGCTTGCTTCTTAGTTAAGGCTTTGCCTTGATGCTAAAGAAGGTTTATTATGGAGAGTTTGATCCTGGCTCAGAGTGAACGCTGGCGGCGTGCCTAATACATGCAAGTCGAACGATGAAGCTTCTAGCTTGCTAGAAGTGGATTAGTGGCGCACGGGTGAGTAAGGTATAGTTAATCTGCCCTACACAAGAGGACAACAGTTGGAAACGACTGCTAATACTCTATACTCCTGCTTAACACAAGTTGAGTAGGGAAAGTTTTTCGGTGTAGGATGAGACTATATAGTATCAGCTAGTTGGTAAGGTAATGGCTTACCAAGGCTATGACGCTTAACTGGTCTGAGAGGATGATCAGTCACACTGGAACTGAGACACGGTCCAGACTCCTACGGGAGGCAGCAGTAGGGAATATTGCGCAATGGGGGAAACCCTGACGCAGCAACGCCGCGTGGAGGATGACACTTTTCGGAGCGTAAACTCCTTTTCTTAGGGAAGAATTCTGACGG
Organism: Campylobacter sp. BCW_4323; assembly: GCF_001763115.1. Taxonomy (NCBI): domain Bacteria; kingdom Pseudomonadati; phylum Campylobacterota; class Epsilonproteobacteria; order Campylobacterales; family Campylobacteraceae; genus Campylobacter; species Campylobacter sp. BCW_4323. Next base: position 1,079 of record NZ_MJYC01000034.1, read on the forward strand.
TACCTAAGGAATAAGCACCGGCTAACTCCGTGCCAGCAGCCGCGGTAATACGGAGGGTGCAAGCGTTACTCGGAATCACTGGGCGTAAAGGGCGCGTAGGCGGATTATCAAGTCTCTTGTGAAATCTAATGGCTTAACCATTAAACTGCTTGGGAAACTGATAGTCTAGAGTGAGGGAGAGGCAGATGGAATTGGTGGTGTAGGGGTAAAATCCGTAGATATCACCAAGAATACCCATTGCGAAGGCGATCTGCTGGAACTCAACTGACGCTAAGGCGCGAAAGCGTGGGGAGCAAACAGGATTAGATACCCTGGTAGTCCACGCCCTAAACGATGTACACTAGTTGTTGGGATGCTAGTCATCTCAGTAATGCAGCTAACGCATTAAGTGTACCGCCTGGGGAGTACGGTCGCAAGATTAAAACTCAAAGGAATAGACGGGGACCCGCACAAGCGGTGGAGCATGTGGTTTAATTCGAAGATACGCGAAGAACCTTACCTGGGCTTGATATCCTAAGAACCTTATAGAGATATGAGGGTGCTAGCTTGCTAGAACTTAGAGACAGGTGCTGCACGGCTGTCGTCAGCTCGTGTCGTGAGATGTTGGGTTAAGTCCCGCAACGAGCGCAACCCACGTATTTAGTTGCTAACGGTTCGGCCGAGCACTCTAAATAGACTGCCTTCGTAAGGAGGAGGAAGGTGTGGACGACGTCAAGTCATCATGGCCCTTATGCCCAGGGCGACACACGTGCTACAATGGCATATACAATGAGACGCAATACCGCGAGGTGGAGCAAATCTATAAAATATGTCCCAGTTCGGATTGTTCTCTGCAACTCGAGAGCATGAAGCCGGAATCGCTAGTAATCGTAGATCAGCCATGCTACGGTGAATACGTTCCCGGGTCTTGTACTCACCGCCCGTCACACCATGGGAGTTGATTTCACTCGAAGCCGGAATACTAAACTAGTTACCGTCCACAGTGGAATCAGCGACTGGGGTGAAGTCGTAACAAGGTAACCGTAGGAGAACCTGCGGTTGGATCACCTCCTTTCTAGAGTACAAAGTAATAAGTCTCACCACTATTACTTCAATATATAAACTCAATTGATTCTTGTTTAGATTTCAAAGATTGATGATAAAGCTAATTGTTTATGGGGAATTAGCTCAGCTGGGAGAGCGCCTGCTTTGCACGCAGGAGGTCAGCGGTTCGATCCCGCTATTCTCCACCATTTATTAAGGGCCTATAGCTCAGCTGGTTAGAGTGCACCCCTGATAAGGGTGAGGTCACAAGTTCAAGTCTTGTTAGGCCCACCATAAAAAAGATTTGAATAAAAAAGCTTTAAAATCTAAAGCAAGTATATAAAGTAGATTAAATATAAAATATAAACTCTATATTCAGATTTACTTTTATCTTTAACTATAAAAGAATATACTTTAAATAGATATAAGTAGCATATACATTATGTATTTATATTTATAATGATTATATTAATATATATACTTCCTTTAGGTTTTAAACCTAAATGTTCTTTTTAATTATCATTGTTAAGAGTCACAAGCAAGTTTTAATAAAAACAATTTTACAGGACTTGTTAAAGGATAAAACCTATTTATCTTTTCTTTGGTTTAACTTATATCTTTTAATTATCTTTATTTCTATAATAAAGAGAATATTAGATTTAAGATTTATAAATTAAAGACAAGTTTCAAACTCACAGCTTAGTTGAGACTAAATCATTTAGTTTTATATTAAGTGTTTGAATGCTTTCCGTCTTAAGATAAAGAAGTCTTATCATAAAAACTTTAACAAGGAAGTGATGCGTTTTAGAATCAATAATAAAAGGTAGAAGTTAGATTATATCTAACTTTTATGCAAATTGTTTTTTTAGTGATTAAGAATTGAAGCTTTATCTACATTAATTTTTTAATGAATGTTTAGTTTATTTCGTTTTAAGTCTAATATCTTTTAGGTTGGCGGGGTAGGCCTTTAGCTTTGGTTCTTTAAGATGAGCCTTGCTCATTTGCTAAAAGAACATCAAAAGGTAAGCTACTAAGAGCGAATGGTGGATGCCTTGACTGGTAAAGGCGATGAAGGACGTACTAGACTGCGATAAGCTACGGGGAGCTGTCAAGAAGCTTTGATCCGTAGATTTCCGAATGGGGCAACCCAATGTATAGAGATATACATTACCTATATAGGAGCGAACGAGGGGAATTGAAACATCTTAGTACCCTCAGGAAAAGAAATCAATAGAGATTGCGTCAGTAGCGGCGAGCGAAAGCGCAAGAGGGCAAACCCAGTGCTTGCACTGGGGGTTGTAGGACTGCAATGTGCAAGAGCTGAGTTTAGCAGAACATTCTGGAAAGTATAGCCATAGAGGGTGATAGTCCCGTATGCGAAAAACAAAGCTTAGCTAGCAGTATCCTGAGTAGGGCGGGACACGAGGAATCCTGTCTGAATCCGGGTCGACCACGATCCAACCCTAAATACTAATACCAGATCGATAGTGCACAAGTACCGTGAGGGAAAGGTGAAAAGAACTGAGGTGATCAGAGTGAAATAGAACCTGAAACCATTTGCTTACAATCATTCAGAGCACTATGTAGCAATACAGTGTGATGGACTGCCTTTTGCATAATGAGCCTGCGAGTTGTGGTGTCTGGCAAGGTTAAGCAAACGCGAAGCCGTAGCGAAAGCGAGTCTGAATAGGGCGCTTAGTCAGATGCTGCAGACCCGAAACGAAGTGATCTATCCATGAGCAAGTTGAAGCTAGTGTAAGAACTAGTGGAGGACTGAACCCATAGGCGTTGAAAAGCCCCGGGATGACTTGTGGATAGGGGTGAAAGGCCAATCAAACTTCGTGATAGCTGGTTCTCTCCGAAATATATTTAGGTATAGCGTTGTGTCGTAATATAAGGGGGTAGAGCACTGAATGGGCTAGGGCATACACCAATGTACCAAACCCTATCAAACTCCGAATACCTTATATGTAATCACAGCAGTCAGGCGGCGAGTGATAAAATCCGTCGTCAAGAGGGAAACAACCCAGACTACCAGCTAAGGTCCCTAAATCTTACTTAAGTGGAAAACGATGTGAAGTTACTTAAACAACCAGGAGGTTGGCTTAGAAGCAGCCATCCTTTAAAGAAAGCGTAATAGCTCACTGGTCTAGTGATTTTGCGCGGAAAATATAACGGGGCTAAAGTAAGTACCGAAGCTGTAGACTTGCACACAACTTAGATTATTTAAGTTTAGAATATAAAAAACTAAGTTATATGTTTTAAGTTATATTTTTACTGATTTTTATAGAGTAAAGATAGAAATAAAACTTAGTAAAATCAGTAAAAATATTCTTGGTTTAAAGTTTAAGTAGTTTAAGTTGTGTGCAAGTGGTAGGAGAGCGTTCTATTTGCGTCGAAGGTATACCGGCAAGGAGTGCTGGAGCGAATAGAAGTGAGCATGCAGGCATGAGTAGCGATAATTAATGTGAGAATCATTAACGCCGTAAACCCAAGGTTTCCTACGCGATGCTCGTCATCGTAGGGTTAGTCGGGTCCTAAGTCGAGTCCGAAAGGGGTAGACGATGGCAAATTGGTTAATATTCCAATACCAACATTAGTGTGCGATGGAAGGACGCTTAGGGCTAAGGGGGCTAGCGGATGGAAGTGCTAGTCTAAGGTCGTAGGAGGTTATACAGGCAAATCCGTATAACAATACTCCGAGAACTGAAAGGCTTTTTGAAGTCTTCGGATGGATAGAAGAACCCCTGATGCCGTCGAGCCAAGAAAAGTTTCTAAGTTTAGCTAATGTTGCCCGTACCGTAAACCGACACAGGTGGGTGGGATGAGTATTCTAAGGCGCGTGGAAGAACTCTCTTTAAGGAACTCTGCAAAATAGCACCGTATCTTCGGTATAAGGTGTGGTTAGCTTCGTACTAGGATTTACTCCGAAAGCGAAGAAACTTACAACAAAGAGTCCCTCCCGACTGTTTACCAAAAACACAGCACTCTGCTAACTCGTAAGAGGATGTATAGGGTGTGACGCCTGCCCGGTGCTCGAAGGTTAATTGATGGGGTTAGCATTAGCGAAGCTCTTGATCGAAGCCCGAGTAAACGGCGGCCGTAACTATAACGGTCCTAAGGTAGCGAAATTCCTTGTCGGTTAAATACCGACCTGCATGAATGGCGTAACGAGATGGGAGCTGTCTCAAAGAGGGATCCAGTGAAATTGTAGTGGAGGTGAAAATTCCTCCTACCCGCGGCAAGACGGAAAGACCCCGTGGACCTTTACTACAGCTTGACACTGCTACTTGGATAAGAATGTGCAGGATAGGTGGGAGGCTTTGAGTATATGACGCCAGTTGTATATGAGCCGTTGTTGAGATACCACTCTTTCTTATTTGGGTAGCTAACCAGCTTGAGTTATCCTCAAGTGGGACAATGTCTGGTGGGTAGTTTGACTGGGGCGGTCGCCTCCCAAATAATAACGGAGGCTTACAAAGGTTGGCTCAGAACGGTTGGAAATCGTTCGTAGAGTATAAAGGTATAAGCCAGCTTAACTGCAAGACATACAAGTCAAGCAGAGACGAAAGTCGGTCTTAGTGATCCGGTGGTTCTGTGTGGAAGGGCCATCGCTCAAAGGATAAAAGGTACCCCGGGGATAACAGGCTGATCTCCCCCAAGAGCTCACATCGACGGGGAGGTTTGGCACCTCGATGTCGGCTCATCGCATCCTGGGGCTGGAGCAGGTCCCAAGGGTATGGCTGTTCGCCATTTAAAGCGGTACGCGAGCTGGGTTCAGAACGTCGTGAGACAGTTCGGTCCCTATCTGCCGTGGGCGTAAGAAGATTGAAGAGATTTGACCCTAGTACGAGAGGACCGGGTTGAACAAACCACTGGTGTAGCTGTTGTTCTGCCAAGAGCATCGCAGCGTAGCTAAGTTTGGAAAGGATAAACGCTGAAAGCATCTAAGCGTGAAGCCAACTCTAAGATGAATCTTCTCTAAGCTCTCTAGAAGACTACTAGTTTGATAGGCTGGGTGTGTAATGGATGAAAGTCCTTTAGCTGACCAGTACTAATAGAGCGTTTGGCTTATCTTTAATAAAGCATCACTTCCTTGTTAAGGTTTTTAAGAAGACTTTGAATATAGATAATATTTAGAGTTTAATAGAAATCTTTCAAGTAAAGTTTATATTAGAACTTGCTCTTAACATTGTTTTTTAAGTATTCTATATAAAAACTTATTAAAGATAAAAGATAAGTAAAGAAGAAAGAGAATAAAGAAAAAAGTAAAGAAATGAAAGATTAAGCTTTATTTTTTAAATTCAATCTTTCAAAGAATATTTAAATAACAATGTCCGTGATTATACAGATGTGGAAACGCCTTGCTCCATCCCGAACCAAGAAGCTAAGCACATCGTGGGTGATGATACTACGCCTTACTGGCAGGGGGAAAGTAGCTCATTGCGGACTTGTTAAATATCTTCATTACTTACTTTATATATAAATCCTATGTTTATTTTTATTGTTGTTTTAGATGATGCTTAGAATTGTGTTTAAAAAAGAGTTTGTTGCTG